>CAVEYA010000024.1:0-9763 GCA_963619935.1 bacterium
CGTTCGCGACCGTTTGCTTAGAACCACAAAAAGAGCAAACCGCAATGGTTTGGCCCTGTTGTACATCAAGCTGTGCGCCGCACATTTTGCATTTGAAATTAGCCATATTTACACCTCGCTATAGCAAAACGAAATATTCGTTAGTTGTTCTCTTTTTCTTCTTCTTGTATCAGAGTGTTGTCAACAGCAAAATTTAAAAGTGTTTGAATCATTTCATTTCGATTCATGTTGGCTTTCTTAGCCAAAAGCTCTATTTTCTTCATCAAATCAACCGAAATACGTGCCGAAACAATAGTGGTTTCGTTCGTCTTGAATTTCTTAGGGGTTAGAATTAACTTCTTTTCTTCCGTAATTTTCACCTTTTTATAAATATAAATTCATTGTAAACTTTATGTATACATATTGTCAACGAAAGTTTATAATAATTCTTGTAAGTTATTAAATGCACGACATATTCATGTAATAAATTGCGTGAATAACGATGTGTACAATCATAGTTTATTAGACAAAACGAATGAGAGATTCCACAAATGAATAGTCAAACAACAAGATTCACAAAATTCGCAAACATCTTAAGGATTTTAGCCATCGTATTTATACTAGGCTCGATTTTCATGCCTTTTGCAACCGGATTAAAGATGACCGTGAAATCTTCAAGTGGAAACGTCGTAACGACATATAGGAATGCTTTCTCGTTTATATTTGGCGGCCAATTGGTTTCCGAGCATATTACCTATTCTTCAAAAAACTGCTCAGCCTTAGGGATTTTAGGTTTTATTTTCTTATTGTTGTCATTAGTCGCAATGGTTATGTCTTTTATCACAGTAAAGAAAAAGAACAAGTTATCCAAATTCATACTTTTGTTCGCTCTCATCGCTGCATTTTCAGCATCAATCATGATGTTTTGCATGCATTCAAGCGCATCATCTATTTTGGCTGATGCGATAACAGGCAAAGCTAGCGATGCTATAAAAAATACAATCTACAAAAATACTTCATTGTCGTTTGGCTTCATTGGCACAGGCATCTTTGGATTGACAAGTTCATTAATGCTTATCGCTTCATTCTTCTTCGATGGAACTATTGATAAAATCAGAGCGTTAATAGGCGCATAAATATAATTATGAATAACAAGAAGAAAAGCAATTTTGAGTCTTATTTTAAAAGGGGTAAGCTAGGGTGGAGAATCTTATGGCTTACGTTTATCTTTTTGCTTCTTTTCGCTTCTATTTTTGCCCCATTCATGCTTTATGAAAACGCTAATAGGACATTGGGATTGGTTCTCTTGTGCGCACTAGGTTTTGTGTACATCTTTATAATTTTAATCTTTGTATGGGATTGGTTTAAAGAACAGGACTCTGATAATAAAAAGAATAAATAAACCCAATTACGATAGAACGGGTAAGAAGCTTTGCGTTAAGAAGAAATTAGCATCAATGTAAAGTTTTATTGTTCATTCCTCTTTCCTTTTCAATTTTTTAGGTTCTGTTAGGGAAACGAAATTGGATTCTATGGATTATCCATCATTCATTTTTATCTTTGAAGATAACGCAATAATCAAAGATAACAAAATAAGAAACGCTATCAAAAGAACTAAGTTAAGAAATAAGGTGGCCAACTGATACTGATCTTTTTTGTTATTTCCTATCTCAATTGTCGTATCAAATGCATCGCGCGAAAAACTGGTTGGCTTCTTCGCGCTTTTTAAACTCTTTAGCCTCGACATTCGATGATTTAAGAATTGCCACCAGTGCCGTTATAAGCGCTGTTAAAGAGTCGTACACTTCTATTAGTTCCCTTGTCTAGTTTTGTCCAGGATTATGGTACATCTCATTTTACAGCTCTTCTCCATATGTCTTCATAGTCTAGTAGCTGTTTTCCAGCTTCTAGATTTTTAGAGAAATTTTTGATTTTTTGATTTTCTAAATTTTTAAAATTAATCAAAAGTCCCGTATTTATTGCATTATTTGCGTTCTAATAGCACCACTGTCTCAACATGTGCGGTCATTGGAAACATATCAACTGGTTGCACGTAAGTTACTTGATATTCTTTAGATAAATATAATAAATCTCTCGCTAATGTTTCTGGATCACAAGAAACATAAATAATTTGTTTTGGTTTTTTGGTTAGTAAAGTAGATAAGAATTTCTCATCACTGCCTTTTCTTGGTGGATCCATGATCACAATATCTAAATCACCATCATAATTATTAATGAATTCACCTGCGTCTCCGCAGTGGAATTCTACATTATTAATATTGTTCCTTTTCGCGTTCTCAATGCCGTTTTTATAAGCATCTTTAACTATTTCAACAGAGATGACTTTCTTCGCTTTTTTAGAAGCAATTAAACCAATTGTCCCCACTCCTGAATAAGCATCTAAAACTGTTTGAGTTTGATTAATATCTAATAAATCTAAAACTGTTTGATAAAGCACTTCTACTTGGACTGGATTTACTTGATAAAAGCTAGAAGCAGATATTTCAAAAGTTAAACCAAGAATACTATCTTTAATATAACCCTTACCATATAAAATCTTTTCTTTATTTCCTAATATCACATTCGTGTGTCTAGAATTAACATTCTCCACCACTGTAGTGATTTCAGGATGTTTTTTAATTAAGGCGTCAATAAAGTTTCTTTGATTAGGGAAATTTAAACAACTAGTCACTAAGACCACCATTAGTTCATCATAATGTAATGAAGTTCTAATCAATACATATCTTAAGATACCTTTTCCTGTATCTTCGTTATAAGTAGAGATATTGAATGACTTAATTAATTCTTTAATGTCCCAAAGAATAGAAGCAGCTTTATGATTTTCAATTGCACATTCTTTGATTGGAATGATTTCATGGCTGTTCTCACGATAAAAGCCATAAACCACATGTCCCTTTCTATCTTTAGCAAAAGGAACTTGTATCTTATTACGATAATAATAAGGCTCTTTCATACCTAAGCAAGGTAGAACATCGAACTTTAACTTACCAATTCTTTCTAAAGCATTCTTCACTCTTTGTGTTTTAAATTTCAATTGAGTAGCGTAATTAATTTGTTGATATTGGCAACCACCACAGGCTGTGCATATTTTACATTTAGGTTGGATTCTGTCTTTACTTAAACTATAGAGCTTTCTCACTTTACCAAAGTAGACACCTGCTCTTTGATAACATAATTCAACATCTGCTTCTTCATTTGGAAATAAGCCATCACAAAAGATGATGTCTTTACCATTTTTAATAACACCCTTGCCTTCAGAAGAGATATCTATACATTTGCCTCTAATAATTTCGTGTTTCATAATTCTTTTTAATCAACATTTATTCTACTACATTTATCTCAATTTATTGTATTTGTTTGTACTTAATTGTATTTCATTGTACTTTTGATTTTTTATTGTATTTCATTGTACTTCATTGTACTTTGAGCATTAAACTTGTTATTAAAAATTAATTAAAATATGATATTTCTATTAGAAAAATTAAATTAAGGAGTTTTTTATGGCGTGTACAACAATATTAGTCGGTAAGAAAGCTAGTTATGATGGTTCAACATTAATTGCAAGAAATGATGATGGTCATTTTGATGAAAAGAAATTAATTATTGTTGATCCAAAGAAACAAGGAACAGTTTATAAAAGTAAAATTGGTCATTTAGAAATTAAATTACCTGATAATCCTTTAAGATATTCTGCAACACCATCAATTGATGATAAATATGGTATCTGGGCGGCGATGGGCATTAATGAAGCAAATGTCGGTATGACCGCGACAGAAACCATTACTTCTAACCCATTAGTGTTAGGAGCAGATCCATATGTTAGATATATTAAAAAGGATAAAGAGCAAAAAGAAGTAATCGGCGGAATAGGTGAAGAAGACTTAGTAGTCTTAGTTTTACCTTATATTCACACCGCTAGAGAAGGTGTTCTTAGATTAGGGGAATTATTAGAAAAGTATGGCACTTATGAACCTAACGGAATTGCTTTTAATGATGAACATGAAATCTGGTGGTTAGAAACCATCGGCGGTCATCATTGGATTGCAAGAAGAGTGAAAGATGAAGAATATGTCGTCATGCCAAACCAATTTGGAATGGATTATTTTGATTTTAAAGATGCTTATAGTGAAGGAAAAGAATTCCTTTGTAGTAAAGATTTAAAAGAATTCATGGAAAAACACCATATGGATTTAAATCTAGGTGGAAAATTTAATCCTCGTTTAGCGTTCGGTTCTCATTCTGATTCAGACCATATCTATAACACTCCTCGTGCATGGTTTATGGGAAGATACTTTAATCCACGTACCTTTAAGTGGGAAGGAGATAATGCGGACTATACACCAGAAAGTGATGATATCCCGTGGAGCTTTGTGCCAGAACATAAAATCACTATTGAAGAAGTGAAATATATTCTTTCTTCTTATTATCAAGGAACTGAATATAATCCATATTCTGTTAGAGATTTTAAAAAGAAAGGTTTATATCGCCCAATTGGTATATCACGTACAGGTGTGATGGCTATATTACAAATTAGACCATATATGCCTGAGGCAATTAAGGCAGTTGAATGGATTTGTTTTGGTTCAAATGCTTTTAACGGCATTATCCCAATGTACACAAATGTGAATAAAATGCCTGATTATGTTTCTAAAGTAACATTAGATGTAAGTACAGATAACTTCTATTGGAACTCTCGTCTTTTAGGCGTTTTAGCGGATCCACATTATGGTAAAGCCATTATCCATATTGAAAGATATCAAAACGCAATCTTTAATTTAGGTTTTCAAAACTTAAATAAATGGGATGAAGAATACTTAAAGAATAAAGATATTAAAGTATTAGAAAAAGCGAATGAAGAAATGGCTAAATTAACCAAGAAAACAACACAAAAGACTTTGAATACACTTATGCTTGTAGCAAGTGAAGAGATGAAAAATGGTTATTTTAGAGGAGATAACTAATTAATTAAACGATATGAAAGATGGGGGCTTTCTCTATAAATTTACGTTTTTGTGGTGCGAATAAATAAATATATGCAGTTTTTTATAGATGCACAACATCAAATATGATTTTGAACCCAATGTAAATATTCTTTATAAGAAACCATACCTGCTGCTAATGACAAAATTTCATTAGCCAGTTCATCGTTAGTTGCCTTTAAAATAAAATTATTTAAATATAAACCAATGTCTAGAACTTCTGCCCCAATTCTTTTATTTCCATCTATGAAAGAATGATTCATTACAAGCAATATGAAAGCCGTGTAATTTTTTCAATTGTAGTTGGATATAAATCAATGGAATCAAATGTTTGAAGCGGGTTATTTAAGGCTGATTCCAACATGCCTTCATCCTTAATTCCGTCAATACCACCGAATCTTTTAATTATTTTAGAATGAAGATAAATTATGTCATCCTTAGTAAAGTAAAACATTATTTAGATAATTCCTTATAAGCTTGTTCATATTTTTGCTCAGATTTATCAGATAGTTCATCTAATGTCTTTCTATCTACAAATTGAACATTGCAATTTTTTGAAATTTTAAAAGGAATACCTTGTTCTCTTAATGATTGTTTAATAAACATATTAATAGCAGCGTTCATGGTAAGGCCAAAATCTGAAAATAATTTTTCCGCTGAAGCCTTATCATTTTGGTTTAATCTAATTGTGACGTTAACTGTATCCATTTAAAACACCTCCCTTAGATATCAATATAATAACAAATAAATAAAATAAGTTAATGCTTTTTTCGTGCTTTTAATGTGCTTTTGTATTGCAAAGATGAAATATGAGATAGTTTAAATGATGAATATCAAACCGTTTGCGATCCAATAAGTTCATTATTTTGATAAGTTTTTTGGTTATAATCTCATAAATTATTAAATAAAAGCAGGTCGCCCTGCTTTTATTCATCTTTAATAGTTATTTATTACCACCCATTAATTCTTGGATGAATGGTACTTCCACTGCCGCATCCAATCTTGGGAATAATTGGTCACCTTTATTCACTTTAAGATTTTCTACACAACCAAAGTGATAAACGTTTTCATATTTTAATAAGTCATCAGATACTCCTAATTGAGTGAATAACTTATCACTAGCTTTAGTTAATACTGGTTTAAGCAACATACCAGCGATATAAATCGCATTTGCGAGGTGAGTCATCACACTCGCTAATTCATTTTTCTTAGATTCATCTTTCGCTAACGCCCAAGGAGTAGTTTCATCAATATACTTATTCGCACGATTAACTAATTCATTCACGTTCATAATTGCTTCTGTAATCTTTAAATCGTCCATATTACTTTCATATTGTTTAACAACTTCATTAGCGATACTTTCTAAGTTACCATCAAATTCAGTGACCGCACCTTGATAAGCTGGAATAACTCCATCAAAGTATTTATTAATCATGGAGACTGTTCTATTTAATAAATTACCTAAAGAGTTGGCTAAATCATTATTAATACGTTCGACAAATAATTCAGGAGCAAAGCTACCATCTTGACCAAAGGTAATTTCTCTCGCTAAATAATATCTCACTGCGTCTAATCCATAACGTTCCACAAGTGGATATGGATCAACGACATTACCTTTAGATTTAGACATCTTGCTATCTTTCATCATTAATAAACCATGGACAAATTCACGGTCTGGTTTTCTTAAATTTAATGATTCAAGGAACATTGGCCAATATATCGCGTGGAAACGCGTTATATCTGCCCCAAGAATATGAATAATTTCACATTCTGGATCTTGCCAGAATTTATTAAACTTTTCTGGGTTATCACTATCATAACCTAACGCAGTAATATAGTTAGTTAAAGCATCTAACCATACATAAATAACATGTTTATTATTCTCTCTAATTGGAATACCCCAAGAGAAAGAAGTACGAGAAACACATAAATCACCTAATCCTGGTTTAATAAATGTGTTAATCATTTCATTTTTACGACTAATAGGAGTTAAAAAGTTTGGATTATCATCATAGAACTTTAATAACTTATCAACATACTTACTAGTCTTAAAGAAGTAGGCTTCTTCTTCTGCGACTTGGACAGGTCTACCACAATCAGGACAAATATGGTCAGGACCTACTTGAGTGTCAGTCCAGAAAGATTCGCATGGAGTGCAATACCAACCTTTATATTTGCCTAAATAGATATCTCCATTATTCAGCATCTTTGTAAAGATATCTTGGACCACTTTCGTGTGTCTTTCTTGGGTAGTACGAATAAAGTCATCATTAGATATATCTAATAAATCCCATAACTTATAAAACCCTTCTACAATTTCATCCACAAATTGTTGTGGAGTTTTACCTGCAGCAGCAGCGTTTTTTTCAATCTTTTGACCATGTTCATCCGCGCCTGTAAGGAAATAACATTCAAATCCTCTTAAACGCTTATAACGGGCAAAAATATCAGTTAAAACAGTGCAATAGGCATGTCCAATATGTAACTTTGCACTTGGATAATAAATTGGAGTAGTAATATAGAATCTTTTCTTCATGGCAAATGAGCCTCCTTAATTATTTGTAATTATATACTATACTTAATTTAAAATTAAGAAAAACTCATCCGCTTTGGATGAGTTATATCTTTATTAATCTTAATTAGTATCTTATTTTTCAATACCGTATTTACGGTTGAACTTAGCGACACGTCCATCAGATTGTACGAAACGTTGTTTACCAGTGTAGAATGGGTGGCAGTTTGCACATGTATCAACTTTAATTTCTTTTAAGGTTGAACCTGTTTCGAATGTCGCACCACAAGAGATACATGTCACTGTACAACGATTGTAGTTTGGATGAATACCTTTTTTCATAAGTTAACTTATTCTCCTTCCGCCTTGAACTGTATGTCGTTCAAAGAAAGTTTGCTTAATGATAATATCAAAGTAATTTCTTAATAGCAACTATGTTTTTAACATATAGCACATAATAAAAGGGAATAATCATAACGATCATTCCCCATTAAGATTAGCTAATATCTTATTGTGCTTTCTTCTTACGAAGCATGAAGTAAATAGCACTTATTAATGTACATGCAAGAGCACTAGCGATAATAACAATTAAAATTGCGTTATTATTATTGTTAACCATACGGATAACATTAGATGATGAAGCACGGCTCATAAAATTGTTATAAGCATACTTTGCAACAATGTAATCATAACGGCTAATAAATTTAGCAATTTCAGTATTTGAATCAGCTGATGTAGCAGCTACTAACTTAGCTTGAGCATAAGAATCTAGTTCTGCATAAAGCTCCGCTAATGTATCCCAAGTATCTGCTGTAACTGCTAAAGCAGCACATTCAGCATCTAAGGATGAATTGGCTAATACAACAAAATCAATTGCATCATCAGTGTAAGAATTAACGGTTGGATTAACAATTTCATAAGAACTTGTACTAGTTTTGCTATTATAAAAATGTTGTAAATTTCCGGTAATATTTAATGTACCATTCACAATCCATTGATCAAAACTTGTTGGTTCAGTATAAGCAAAATAAGCTTGTAATTGTTTGCTTTCAGTTGTTGTGAAATACGCAGAATATGGTTTTCCTGTTGAAACAGAAGAAATTTTTCCATTTACAGTAACTTTATAAGCGGTTGTTGCACCAGAATCTAAAGCACTAGCTACAGAATAAGCTTCATCAACTGAAAGGCTTCCATTAACAAGAATAGTGATTTTGCTTGTGTAATCAACACCGTTAACAGTTAAAGTAGCAGTAATATCTGCAGAGCCCATTTTTAATGCTTCATAAGCACCAGAAGCAGAATCAATAGTAACAACTGAGGAATCAGATGAAGACCAAACGACTGAATTTTCTCCAGCGTTTTTGGTTGTTGCAGTTAAAGTACCGGTATTACCAGCAACTAATTCAAGACTGCTTTGATCAATTTCAACTGCTGGCTCAGTTTCAGAAATTTCAGCCCAAGTAATTTGAATTGAATCTAAATACAAAGCACCAGAATTTGAACGAAATCCAATATATTGATGAGTACCGCTAATATCAAAAGAAGCAGTTGTGGTTCCAGAAGCATATTTAAATGATGTCAAAAGCGTGCCTTGTGTGCTTGTATTATACAACTCAGTAGCAGCTGTATATGCATCTGCTTTGCTATAAACATTTAAAACATTGCCTGATGAAGTATCAGTATTCCAAGTAATAGAAATATTTGTAGCCTTTCCATTGGATGCTGTCACAACAATACCAGAATTATTATTTTTAGATCTTATTTGAATTGTTGATGTAGTTTTGTCTTTAATTTGAGCGTTTCCAGCATAAACTGTCCCAGTTGTAGCAAAGGCGCTGGATGTAAAATCACCATATGATTTGGCTAATCCTAATGTGGTGCCATTTAAAGTGTCAGTACCAGCGGCAGCTCTAGCTTCACTAACATTCGTATGTGCTAAAGAGACACCTCCAGTAACAAGAAGGCCTAAACCTAATACAATCGCACCGATTTTTGTGAATAAACTTTTTTTCATAATTTGTTTTATTCTCCTTTCTTTTAAATTTTGTTCCACACTATAAGCGCGAACTTAACTTAATTTAGCTATTATTAAGTTTGCTCACTACTATCAATAAGTTAGGAACAATACGCATATTGTATATGAAATATAAATAAAAAGCAAAGTAAGAAAAAATAAGGATTTATACAAAAAAGTTTAATTTAGTAATTAATCGATTTATTTATATAATTACTTTTGTATTGTTTGTTGTTTTTTATTTATTAATAAATAAAC
>CAVEYA010000024.1:9773-12489 GCA_963619935.1 bacterium
GTGTTACCTCTAAAATCACCACGGAAGAATTCGTTGATAAATCGACATGAACAATAACTAATTAAATAGATAAAGGTAGGGATGCCTTTATTTAATTTATTCTTCATTGTTAATGTGAATAGAATAATAAATATTATTAAACAATAACCAGATTCAAATAATTGTGTTGGATATAATAATGCATTCCCGTATGTTGCGTAAGCATCTGTACCTTCAATAAATGATATACCTAACCAAGATAATGATTCTGGTATGACCTTACCAAAACAACATCCAGCGCATAAACAACCTAGTCTACCAATTGCCTGGCCTAAAGGAAGGACTATTACAACATAATCAAATAATGGTAATAAAGGTAATTTAAATATCTTGGTAAAGATAAATAAACCTAACGCTCCTCCAAGGAGCCCTCCATAAAAGACATAACCAGTAGTTAGCCAATCAATAAAAGAATGGTTATGACTAACTAGTTCTTTAATATTAGTTAATATAGATAATAAGACTGCCCCGATATAAGCACCCACTACCATGAAGCCTAAGGCAATATATAAATCTAATGTTTTATAGCCTGTTTTCTTTTTTAAGAAAAGATGGGCAATTAAAACACTAATAATAAAAGCAATTATAAGAATAACTGTATATGTTGGTATCTTAGTGTTAAATAGGTAAGGGTACATAGTTATTTATTTATCATAAAATAGTAAGCTGAACCAATTTGAAAAGCTTGCACGTTATCTGTTAAGTCAAACTCATGTAACACAGTGGCAAAATTATTCGTAATTTCACTATTGGTGTCTACACAAGAGAAATAATATTTACTAGCCCCAATATTGTTCGCAGTAGTAAATAAATAACGTATCTCATCAATAGAATTAAAGTTAAAATCATATCCATCAACATAGTCCATATCGTACGCACTTAAAGAGGAGGTCGTATGACCATTATGGATAGAATCATAATATTCATGATTAAATTTTTGTGTCGTAGTCATATATTCGGTGTCGGCTGCAAAAGTGTCATAGGCAGTAAAATCAAAATATGGAGTAGTAACATTTAATCCAGCAATCTTAGATGAATATGTTTCACTAGATAAATGTCCTTGTGCCCAGGTTGAACAGAATAAATACCAATTGCCATCAACCTTACCATAGTTCCAGGCATGGCCAGATGCGCTTTGAGTAGCTTCATCATATAAATAGCCAGTGCCACGTCTGGCTGTTAAACCTTCAATACCCGCTAATAAGTTAAAGGTACGAGAAAAGGCATCACATACACATCTATTTTCAAAGAAAACACCTTCTAAGTACCAAGCAGTATTCATCGTCCAATCTGTTGCGGTTAATGCTTCATAATCATAACGGGTATTTTCACTAATCCAATCATAGATGGCTCTAAACTTTTCTAAATCAGTCATATCATTCGTGATTTCTTTTCTTAAAACATCTTTCGCCATTTCATAAATTTGTTCAGCGGAACTATGTTCAACAACAAAGTTTGGCTTATAACCATTATTCACTGACCACCACAATTCTTCTGAGTTATGGACATCAAAATATCCATTAGTGGACTTTTCAATAGCAAAGTCATTATAAGTGTTACTTCTTCTAATTGTACTATTCTTATTATTAATATAATAATGTCTAATTTCTGTAGATAAATTAGTTAGTTCAGTAGTCTCATGCCCATTGATAGGTGAAGTTTCAGTTGCGAGTTCATAATTTAAATCGGAATTATAAACTAAACCAATATATTTAGTGTAATTACCAGCCTCAAGACTAGTAGGATTCTTATCCGTTAAAGTATAAACATTTAATGCATTAACTTCTTTATCCGCGATAACGTAGTCATAGACCATATCACGAAGTTCAAACCAATCTAAGAATTCACTAATATCTATTGCACTTGTTAAATTAAAAGATATTTTGGCTGATCGATACCTTCTCGCGGCTAATTCACCAGTGACTTGGTAGAATTCTTCAATGCTAGTAACTTGTAAGTTATTATCATAAACACTTTCATTAACTGCGTAATCAAAGCCTAATTCTCTTTTAGTATTAACAATATTCACATAGATAGGCATTTCACCTTTCTTACTGCCTTTTGCAATAACAACGGTTTTGCCTAATGCTTTCGCAGTAATAATGCCGTTATCACTGACATCAACATAATTACTATCAAAGGTATAAGAAATATCACCTAATTCTTCTTTTCTTGTATCAGTTTCATCATTAATGAGTGTGGTTTTATCATCCACACTTAAAGTGAATGAACTACGACGATAGTTAATCGGAGAAGAAGAGACAACTGATACTTTACATGTTGCTTGAACACCATTCGTGTTCTTAACAGTTAAAGTAGTTTCACCATAACTTAATGCCGTTAAGGTCACACCACTATTAGAGGTATTAGATAAAGAAACAATATTAGGATCACTAACTGACCAAGATAAATTAACTTCTGCCGCATTTAAGGGGGCTAATGTAGCGGTGATATTTATCGGTGCGCCGTTAAGAGTTAAAGATGCTTCCGTGTGGCTTAATGTAATACCAATTAAATAATCAACTGGTTCCACAGGATCTACTGGATCCTTTTTAAAATCTAAGGTACAACCACCAATAGTTAAACTAAATAATGTAAATGGTAAGAGCAATAAGTTTCTTTTTTTCATAATTATGACCTCTATTTTTACCATTATAACAACTATCTCTTTTCAACG
>CAVEYA010000025.1:0-426 GCA_963619935.1 bacterium
CTTCTTGAAAGATGATTGGGTTACGGGCAATTTGAGAATAAAGCGTTTTTAACTCTTCTTTATTCTTTACTAAATAAACGCCTTCGCCTAAAGAACCATAAACTTTTTTCACAATCATTGGAAAGCCAAGTTCTTTAATCACATCATCTAAGAAACGATAGTTCTCTTCTTTTAAATCAGTGTAGATTAATGGACCAGAAATAGTTTTAGGCATTCTAATTCCGTGATTCGCGCACGCAATAAAGGTGAGCATTTTATCATCACATAATTTAATGAAGTCCGCTTTATTAAATAAACGATAACCAGCTTTTTCTAATAATCTTGCTAAATAGATATCTTTATCTAAATAAAATACAAAATCAGCGTGAGGTAATTTAATCTTCACATTACTATCTTCAATAACCGCTAAAGAGCCATCATTAATAT
>CAVEYA010000025.1:436-13143 GCA_963619935.1 bacterium
AATATATACTTCTAAAGGAATATTTCTCTTAGCAAATTCTTCTTTAAAACGATCAATTTTATACTGATTATGACCAATATTTTGATTAACAATAATAATTCCGTTCATATAAATATGATAAACAATTAAATTATAAAATACACTTTTATTTTATAAAAAGAAAAGACCAATGTAACTTGGTGTTAACATTTGGTCTTATCCAAGGAGTAATTTATTTACCGTCGCCTTCAAAGCGAGTAACTTCTTTACCAACACAGAATGTCGCTATGACACCTGGGCCACAGGTTGTGCCAACGATAGGCCCAATCCATGTAATACGAGCAGGAATATTAAGTTCTTCTTCAATTCTCTTCTTTAATGCTTCTGCTCTTTCTAACGCCATACCTTGTCCGATAACAACTTCATCACATTTATCTTTTTCTAAAGTATTTTTCACACCAAGGAATAATTCATCCAAAGATTGTTTTGTGCCTTTAGCTTTCTTAATAACAAAGTTATTACCTTTGCGGTCAGAGATGAAGATTGGTTTAACGCCAATGATGTTACCAAAGAAAGCAGCAGCCCCTTTAATACGGCCAGCAGCTTTTAAATAGTTGAGTGTGTCAACAGTTGCGAATTGGTTATAGAAAAATTTATTAGCTTCACACCAAGCAGCAACTTCTTCAATACTCTTGCCTTCTTTTTGTTGTTTAGCAGCACCTAACGCTAATAAGCCTTCACCAACACTGCCTAATAATGAATCAACAGCGAGAATTTTACGATCTTTAAAATCTTCTAATAATGTTGGTTTAGCAATTGTTTCTAAAACATTGACAGAACCACTTAAAGCAGATGAACAAGCAATATATAAAATATCAAAGCCTTTTTCTAACCAAGGAGTGAAACAATTCACAAATTCCGTGACAGCAACTTGTGTGGTTTTCACTTTCTTGCCGGCCTTTAACCAACCATAAAATTCTTCTGGGGTATAATCAACCCAGTCCAAATCAGCGCGTTTTTCTTCTCCATCGACCACTAATCCCATGTGGACGTATTCCACGCCATATTCTTTTCTTATTTCAGTACTTAAATCTGAACAAGAATCTGTAAAAATTACGAATTTACCCATAATTAATACCTCCATAAACTAATATCTCATATTTTGAATATCTTTGCTAAAAAGTTTTTAATAAAACTGTTACACTTGTAAGAATTTGTTATAAATATAAAGAAAAGTGCTCATTAAGCTCCATCGATATGTCGATCACAAATCGGAATATCTTTCTTATCTTTTCTTTCTTTTTCGCGTTCATTAAACATATCGATATCTTCACCAGTCCAATATCTTTTTTTATTACGATGACGACGATATTTATTTTCCATTATTTTTGTTCCTCAACATAATTTCTAAAATTATTCATTTCTTCTAAAGAAGAAAACTTCGCCATATAATAAATATTGCCCATGGCTCCTGATAAAACATCAGGATAACGACCATGACAACATATATTATTTTTAAAAATATCTAATATTTCTTGCTCGCTATGGACATAATGATGTTCATCTCTTCTTGAAGCACATGCTGCATAGTAATGTGGATAAATATCTTTTTGTCTATTTTCATTAAACGCAATGACGTCCGCATATATTTCATACACACTAATGGAATTAGCAAAATTAATTAAGTCAGGAGTAAAGCCGCCTGCTGGACGCATATTAGTTTCTAAGGCCACTATTTCATCTTTCTTAGCTAAACCTTTAATAGTTTTAGTTAATCGGAAGAATTCTAAATGGAAGAATCTCTTCTTTACTTTGAAAGCCTTAATAACTTTACGACCAATATCTTCTAAATCACTTGGTACATGTGGCTCAGTATAATAAAAGACATCACGATGTTCTTTCACCACATCAGAAATAGATGGTGGGAAGAAGTTTGTTGCGCAGAAAACAACATTACTTTGATCGTCACATATTCCATCAAAAGAAATAATGTTACCAGTGACAAATTGTTCACAAATATATGTCACATTTGCGGACTTTTTCATAAAAAAATCATCTAAATCAGCAAGATTATTAATTTTAAAGTCACCTTCCGCACCGACACCTATGTCTGGTTTAATAAAAACTGGATAGCCAACTTCATCAATAAACTTTAAGGCATTTTCTTTTGTGTCAATTAATATCCATTTAGCCACTTTTGCCCCAGCTTCTAAATAGCAAGTTTTCATCATTGATTTATGTTGATAAACGTTAATTTCTTTACCAACTGGACCAGTTGTAATATTAAATATTTCTCTTAACTTAGCGTCTTTCTCCAACCAATATTCATTATTACTTTCAAGATAATCAATATGACCGTATTTATCATTAAAATATTGAACAGCTTTAACCTCATTTTCAAAATTATCCATGTCGTAACATAGATAATATTCAGTGAGATTTTCCTTTAATTCATTTGGCAAATTATCATAAGGACAATCTCCCACTCCAAGGACCTTAAATCCTCTTTCTTTTAAAGCTTTGACAAAGCGATAATAAGTGGACGGGAAATGAGGAGAAATAAAGATGAAATTTGGCATAATGATTAACAATACCTCTTATCAAATTTCTTTAAATCTTTATATACATCTTTTAGTTGTGGGAACATCTTCAAATAAACCTTCTTATAAAGATATTCATATTTTTGATTTGCTACTTCATTAGGAGAGAAGGTTGTTGTTTGATGCACCATATGACTAATAGCATCTTCTACACTAGAGAAAGTACCTCTCGCTAAGAAGACCGCGATTGCAGCCCCTAATGATGTAGTTTCAAAAGTCTGCACTCTAGAGACTGGTAAGCCAAAGATATCCGCGGTAATTTGGCATATCGCATCGCTTTGCGAACCACCACCAGAAATCATTAATCTTTTTACCCTATGTTTTTGTGATTTCTCAATACCTTCTAATCCTTCTCTTAAGGCATATGCAATACCTTCGATAATCGCACGATATAAATGGTTTCTTGTATGTACATCAGAGAAGCCAATAATTGCCCCTTTCGCTAAAGGACGAGAAAGTCCTGGTCCCCAATATGGTTGAAGGACTAAGCCATCACTACCAGGAGCAATATTATTTAAGGAAGAATTAAGAATTTCTTCGACTGCTAATTTTTGTAATTTAGCTTCATCTAATAATTCCGAAGCAAAGTTTTTAGAAAACCAAGTTAACATCCAATATCCACGATAAACTTGCACTTCCATATTGTTCCATCCAGGAACTGCTGCTGGATAGGCTGGTAAAAACTTCTCTGGTTCATGGTAGCGTCTATTAGACACTTCAATTGTTGAAGCAGTACCGTAAGAAATTGCTCCAACACTTTTATCTAAAGCGCCTAAACCAATTGTTTCACAAGCTTTATCTGATCCAGTTGCATAGACTGGAATGCCTAAAGGCAAACCACATTCAGTTGCGACTTCATCACTAATATTACCAATAATTTCACCTGGCATTTTTAATTCACATAATAAGCGATTAGGAATGCCAAAAATTCTTCCTTTTAAAGCGCCTTCTTTATACCATTTTCTTTTCTTAAAATGGATTGGATAATGACCAGTCATACTAGCTGCACTGTCAGCAAGTACACCAGTTAATTTATATGTTAAAAAAGTAGAGATATTGACATATTTTTTAGTTTTGGACCAGTTATCTGGTTCGTTTTCTTTTAACCAATGGGCAACCGTTCTTCTTCTATTTAATTCAATTGTATTGGTCATACCCACTATTTTGAAGGCTAAGCGATGTAATATTGGCAAGCTCTCTTTAGCTTCCGCCATACGTTGGTCAAGCCAAAGAATACATGGTCTAACTGGTTCATAGTTTTCATCTAATTGGACAGATGAATCTCTAAAGGTAGTAACTGTTGCGCCAACAATGTTTTTAGTTAAAACAGGATGTTCCTTACATAGAGTAGTTAAACACTCTTTAGCGTAGTTCCAATATAAATAAGGATCTTGTTCGGCATATCCTTTATTAGTAGAAAAATAAACAGGTTCATAATGCTTTTTAATAATTGCTTTAATTGTGCCTTTATTATCAATCAACGCTGTTCTCACAGATTGAGTGCCGAAATCGAGAGTTAATACTAATTCATCTTTTGCCATAGTTATACCACCTAGGAATATCATACATAATACTACAAATTGGCTTTTTTATAGAAAAATAATTATAGTTTTATTGCGCTCGTGTGCTAATATATACACGCTGGTGTAAACGTATAGACGTTTGCACAATGCCTACAGGAGGAATTATATGGCTGAAAAAAAGTATGTTTATCCCTTTGAAGAATCCTACGGTTTAGGTAAGGAACTCTTAGGTGGTAAAGGTGCAGGCTTAGCTGAAATGACACACATCGGTGTGCCAGTTCCACATGGTTTTACAATTACAACCGAAGCATGCACTCTCTATTATGACAGTGGTAAAAAGATCCCAGAATTTGTCGAAAAGCAAATCTTTGATGCTATCGCAGGTATCGAAGCAAAATCCGGCAAGAAATTCGGTGGCGATCACAATCCACTCTTAGTCTCAGTTCGTTCTGGCGCACGTGTTAGTATGCCAGGTATGATGGACACAATTTTAAACTTAGGTTTAAATGAAAAATCTGTTGCTGCTCTTGCAAAAGAAACAGGTAACGAAAGATTCGCATTAGACTCCTATCGTCGTTTTATCTTAATGTTCACAAACATCGCAAAAGGACATCCAAGAACCGATATGGACAAGATGCTCGATGATTTAAAGAAATCACGTGGTTACAAACTCGATACAGAAGTAACTGCTGATGAATTAAGAGTATTAGTTGAAAAATACAAAGAATACTACAAAGAAACATTTGGTGAAGAATTCCCAACTGATCCAAAAGTCCAATTAATGGAAGCTGTCGCAGCGGTCTTTAGAAGCTGGGACAACCCACGTGCTAACGTTTATCGTATGATGAACAACATCCCATATTCTTGGGGTACTGCAGTTAACGTGCAATCCATGGTCTTTGGTAACAAAGGTGAAACTTCTGGTACAGGTGTTGCGTTCTCACGTAACCCAGGTACAGGTGAAAAAGTCATCTCTGCTGAATATTTACCAAACGCTCAAGGTGAAGACGTTGTTGCTGGTATCAGAACACCACTTCACATTGATGAATTAAAAGCTCGTATGCCAGAAGTTTACGAACAATTCGTTAAGACCATTAAATTAATGGAAAATCATTACCATGATATGCAAGATATGGAATTTACTGTTGAAGATGGTAAACTCTACTTCTTACAAACACGTAATGGTAAGAGAACTCCTGCCGCTGCCTTAAAGATGGCATGTGACATGGTTGATGAAGGTTTAATTGATGAAAAAGAAGCTGTCCTTCGTATGGACCCAGTTTCCTTCGATAAATTATTATTACCAGGATTTGATAAAGATGATTTAGCCAAAGCTAAAGAAATCGCAACTGGTTTACCAGCTGGCCCAGGTGCTGGTGTTGGTAAAATTGCCTTCACTGCTGATGAAGCTAAGAAGAGACATGACGCCGGTGAAAA
The DNA here is from genome assembly GCA_963619935.1 of bacterium. Taxonomy (GTDB): domain Bacteria; phylum Bacillota_I; class Bacilli_A; order RFN20; family CAG-826; genus RUG13091. The sequence goes on from CAVEYA010000025.1 coordinate 5,976, forward strand.
GGTTGTCTTAGTCCGTGCTGAAACTTCTCCAGAAGATATCGTTGGTATGGTCGCTGCTGAAGGTATCTTAACAATGCGTGGTGGTATGACATCACACGCAGCCGTCGTTGCTCGTGGTATGGGCCGTTGCTGTGTCTGTGGTTGTGCTGCTGCAATCATTGATGAAGAAAAGAGAACTGTCACCATTGGTGATAAAGTTTATACAGATCAAAGCGTCTTATCCTTAGATGGTAGTACAGGTAAGGTTTATGATGTCGCGATTAAGACTGTTGACCCAGATTTAAAATCCGGTTACTTTGGACGTTTAATGGGTTGGGTTGATGAATATCGTGACTTAGAAGTCAGAACAAACGCTGATACTCCACGTGATGCTAAGAAAGCTGCTGAATTTGGTGCTCAAGGTATTGGCTTATGCCGTACAGAACACATGTTCTTCGCTAAAGATAGAATCTTCTCTATGAGAAAAATGATTCTTGCTGATACAGTGGAAGGAAGAGAAGCTGCTTTAGCAGAAATCGAACCAATGCAACAAGCAGACTTCGAAAGTCTCTATGAAACAATGTTACCATTCAATGTTAACGTTCGTTTATTAGACCCACCACTACACGAATTCTTACCACAAGATGAAGCTTTAATTAAAGAATTAGCAGATGCGATTGGTAAATCAGTCCAAGATGTCAAAGACAGAATTGCTGACTTACACGAAGCTAACCCAATGATGGGTCACCGTGGATGCCGTTTAGACGTCACATATCCAGAAATCGCAAGAATGCAAACAAACGCTATTGTTAAAGCAGCTATCAATGTTTCTAAGAAAACAGGCAAATTAGTTGAACCAGAAATTATGGTTCCACTCGTGCTTGAAGAAAAGGAACTTAAGTTCGTTAAGAACATTATCTGCGAAACCGCTGATAAGCTCATTAAAGACTCCGGTCTTGCAATGCAATATCACGTTGGTACAATGATTGAAATCCCACGTGCTGCATTACTCGCTGATGAAATCGCTAAAGAAGCTGAATTCTTCTCATTTGGTACAAATGACTTAACACAAATGACATTTGGTTTCTCTCGTGATGACGCTGGTAAATTCTTACCATCTTACTACGATGCCAAGATCTTAGAAGAAGATCCATTCAAGACCTTAGATCAAAAGGGTGTTGGCAAATTAGTTGATATGGCAGTTAAACTTGGTCGTCAAACACGTCCAGAATTACACATTGGTGTCTGTGGTGAAACCGGTGGTGAAGCAAAATCCATCGAATTCTATCACAAAGTTGGTTTAGACTATGTCTCCTGCTCACCATTCCGTGTGCCAGTTGCTAGATTAGCCGCTGCTCAAGCTGCAATTAAATTCCCAAGAAAGAAATAATTGCCTTAAGCTAAAATAAAAATTACTCTCGAGATTCATTTCTCGGGAGTTTTTTATTGTTTAATAATTAAAAAGAGTGGCCTTTCGACCACTCAATTTGTTATGTCTAATTGATTAATATAAACCTGGCTTATATAAACCTGCGTCAGTTAAACGTTTAAGAGCCTTAACCACAGTTGGCTTATCTTCACGATATGTTACACCATACCACACTGATGGAGTGCCAATGAGTTTTAAAGAAGCATAACCTTCTGCCACTAAACGAGAAACTTCATCTGGAATTAAGAATTCAGATTTTAAGTTGCCAATATTTTCTTTTAAGAAGACTGGGAATCTTTCCTTTAATTTAGTGATGATATCTTTAGAGAATGCAAATAAGTTCATAGACACTAATTGATTCTCTTCACAAACAAATTCAGGAATCTTTTCATCAAGTGGTTTGGCCACAATCTCACCTTTTTCGTTCTTTTGGACGCTAGATTCAATCATTTTAGTGAGATAATGTTTTTCATCATAGAAACAAACTCCGCGCTTCACAGAGCCGTTTTCCGCTAATGTGTTTTGAATATTAAAGGCAATATTAGCGTAAGCACCAGTAGAACCCTTTGGTAAATTACGAAGATATTCTGCGGCTACTTGGTAAGTTTCTTGTCCATAGTAGTCATCACCATTGATAATAATAAAATCATCTTTAATTAAATCTCTGGCCGCTAAAATGGCGTGTGCGGTGCCCCATGGTTTTTCTCTTCCTTCTGGAACTGAGAATCCTTCTGGTAAATCTTCTAATTCTTGGAAGGCATATTCAGTTTTAATAATTGGTTCAACTCTTTTACCAATTGTTTCTCTAAAAATTTCGTAGTGCTTTTTACGAATAATAAAAATAACACTGTCAAAACCCGCCTTAATCGCATCGTGGATGGAATAATCAAGGATGAAATTACCATAGTCATCCATTGGTTCCATTTGTTTCAATCCACCAAATCTAGAACCCATTCCTGCTGCTAAAATTACTAATTGCATATTTATATTCTCCTTTTAATTAATAATTACAAATTGTTAATGTACCTTAAGAATAAACAAATCGACTTCGCATCTTTAATTTCATTATTCTTAATCTTTTCTAAAACTTCTTCTTTTGATAAATAAACAACATCAATATTTTCATCAATATCTAAGTGGCGTTCAGTTTTGGTTAATCCTTCTGCAACATATAGATGAATCTTTTCATCAGAATAGCCACAGGTTGGATACATCTCACCATAATCAATTAAGTGATTAGCTTTTAAACCAACTTCTTCAACTAATTCTCTAATCCCAGCGTCATAAGCATTTTCATTTTTTTCTAATTTACCCGCTGGTAATTCATATAATGTTTCACCATAGGCGTATCTAAATTGTTTAATAAACACAAACTTTTGATCAACGATAGCTAAAAGACAAACACCACCGTGGTGATGGACTATTTCTCTTTTAGAAATTATTCCATTTGGACATAAGACATCGTCACAATTTAAAGACAATATCTTGCCTTCATAGATAACATTATTTTTAATTGTTTTTTCTTGATTGTTTTTTCCCATATTATTTATTTAAAAATAAGCACGCTGCACCTATTTTCCCTGAATCATATCCTAATTTTGAAGGAACCACTTTAACACTTGGAATGTTATTACCAATCATTCCATAATGATGTTCCTTTAAATATTCATTAACTTTGTTAAAAAGATATTCGCCTTCATTAGCCACGCCACCAGAAAGCACTATCACTTCTGGTCTAAAAATATTGCAGTAATTAAGTAAACCTTCGCCCAAATAACTAATATATTGCTTTACTACCTTTTTAGCTGATTCATCGCCTTCTTTTGCCGCTATAAAAGCTACTCTTGCATCCACTATACCTAATTCTTTACTCACTTGATGCATTAAAGAATTTTTATTTTGTTCCATCTCTAATTTAGTGTCATAAATTAAAGCAGAAGCGGAAGCATATTGTTCAAAACATCCCTTACGGCCACAACCACAAGGACGGCCATTTAATTGAATAACCATGTGTCCAAGTTCAAATCCCTTACCTTGATTACCTTCTAATAATTGATTATTCATTACTACACCGCCACCAACACCAGTGCCTAATGTAATCATGATTAACGAATTATATTCTTTGCCTGAACCAAAAACATATTCACCTAATGCAGCTGCGTTCGCGTCATTGGTGATTTTAACAGGTAGTTTTAATTTATCTTCTAATATTTCTACCAAGTTTAAATCTTTCCATTTTAAATTAGGGCAATAACAAATAAATCCTTTATTAATATCAACTACCCCTGGAACACCAATACCAATTCCAGAAATTGGTTCATCATAATGGTGTTCATTAATAAAAGTAGAAACAGTATCAATTAAACGATTAACAGCGTCTTCTTGTGTTTCATTAGGAATAATTGGTAAAGAAAATTTATCAAGGATTTTTCCTTGTTCATTAACTGTTGCTCCTTTAATAGAAGTACCACCAATATCAATTCCAATAACAATCATAAAATATACGCTTTTTACAATACTTTTTACTTAATTTTGCCTGCCATTGACTTATAAAATACAAAATTATTATTAGCGTCAATGAAGCCAACTTCTTCATCGTGAATAATGATTGAGCCATCATCATCCACATAGCCAATTTCTTTTTGGTTAATGGAAATAATACCGTCATCAGTGATTTGGGCAAATGGACGTCCATTAATGTTTAAAGTATTTTCCGTAATATAACCAATTAATTGATCATCCACATAAATGTTATGACCAAAACAATCAATGATTAGCATCTTTTAAACTCGCTTCTTTCTTGGCTTTAGCTTTTGCACGGAACTTTGTATACCCGTGTTCTAGATTAACTTGTCTAGCTCTAGCAATCGCCATATCATCAGTTTTTACAATATTAGTAATTGTGGAACCAGCTGCAGTGAAGGAGCAATCTTCTACTGTATTAGGCGCTACAATAATTGTTCCACTACCGATAAAACAATCATGTCCGATAGATGTTCTAGTTTTATTAAATCCATCATAGTTAGCGGTAATTGTTCCACAACCGATATTTGTCTTTTCACCCACTTCAGAATCACCTAAATATGATAAGTGAGCGCATTTTACACCATTATGGAAATGAGCGTCTTTTAATTCAACAAAGTTACCAACGCGGCAATTATTTTCTAATACTGTGCCTGCTCTCATTTTAGTGAATGGACCAATTTCGTTGTTATTACCAATAGTAGAATCAGTTAACCATGAAGATAAGATTTTATTATCATTGCCAATCTTAACATCTTTAAGATAGGTGTTTGGACCAATTTCATTAGAGGTACCAATCACACATTTTCCTAAGATAGTTGTGTTAGGGCAAATGACTGTGTCTTTACCAATTTCCACATCCGGAGAAATAAATGTTGTGAATGGGTCTTCAATAGAAACACCTGATAACATTAATTTATGATTAATTCTCTTTTTAATTACTCTACCAGCGTATGCTAATTGGATACGATCATTAATACCAAATACTTCCACCATATCTTCAGCCACGAAGGTATCAACTTTTAAATTATCTTTATTAAAAATTTCAACTAATTCAGATAAATAAAATAAATGCCTCGCATTGTCTTGATTAAGTTCATGAAGATGCGCAAATAAAGCTTTATTGTTAAATACACAAATGCCAGTATTAACTTCGTTAATATCAAGCTCATATTCAGAACAATCTGTTTCTTCACGAATAGCTAATAATTTATGACTTTTTTCTTCACGAATTAATCGACCATAACCATGAGGGTTTGGAAGTACCGCCGAGACGACTGTTAAATCATTATTTTCTTTTTCATGAATTGCGATAATTTGTTTAATTAATTCAGAAGACACAAGCGGTGTATCACCATACATGATTAATGTTTCGCCGTCCAAATCTTTCATGAAATCTTCAGTTTGCATTACCGCATGGCCTGTACCTAAAATTTCATGTTGCCAGGCAATATGATCAACTTCATTTTCCACAATAGATTTAGTCACTTCACCACCAAAACCAACAACAACAGAAACCTTATCAAAGTTTAATGGTTTTAAAGCATCCATAACATACCCAATTATTGGTTTACCAAGGATAGGATAAGCGACCTTAGAATGTTCAGGATCCAAAGATTGCATTCTTGTGCCTTTACCAGCAGCAAGAACAATTGCGTATTTATTCATAACAATCCTCCTATTTTATGACTTTAGTAACTTCAACTAAATATTGATTTTCTAATTCTTTTGCGGCTTTTTTGATTAATTTTCTATTTGTGCTCAAAGCAAAGACTGCACTACCAGAGCCTGTCATTAAAACAATCTTTAAGCCAAGTGCTTTTAACTTATCTTTAATGACTTGTATTTCTGGAACAAGCTTCATTGCTGGTTCTTCTAAAGCATTAAAAATAGAATTCGCTAATAAATCATCATCACCTGATTCTAAAGCATATTGGACAGCTTCAACATTACCAGTTGATAATTCCATTGTGTCGGATACTTCATAAACACCTTTTGTCGAACAACCCTGTGATGGTTTAACAATTAAAACATGATAATCATTTTTAACATTAACAAAATCAAGTTGTTCACCAATTCCGCGACATCTTGCTGGTTTACATTTAATAAAGAATGGAATATCTGCTCCCATTGGTTTACCAAGTTCAATTAATTCTTCATCAGTTAATCCTAATTTTAAGAATTTATTGACCGCTACTAAAGTAAAGGCAGCATTAGAGCTTCCTCCACCTAAACCAGATTGCATTGGAATTACTTTATGAATATTTACAATAAAACGAGAATTAAAATTAAATTTATTTTGTAACTTTTCAATCGCATTAGTAGCTAAGTTATATTGTAGTGGAGCGGTTGAATAATCATCAATCGTAACAAAATTATCACCACCGCGTTTAATTTCATGGAAAAGAATAGAATCGTGTAATTCAAGTGGAAGGATAATCATGTCTAATTGGTGATAACCATCACTTTGCTTACCAATCACATTCAGACAAATATTAATCTTCGCGTAACTTTTAACTAAAAAACTTTTCATCGCCCTTATTATATTTATATTACGTCTCTAATACAAATTATTTTTGTGAAGTGTTTTCAATGAAAACATATCACTAAATAGATTTAATTAACTGATTAATCTTTAAAAATTGCTCTGGTTTAATTTGCTCAGGTCTTAGATTTGGCATAATGTTTAATTCATTCAAAACCTTTGTTGCCTTTTCTTTATTATTCATATAACTAGACAAATTGTTATAGATTGTTTTACGTCGATTGAGGAATAATTTTCTACTCAATTCATAAGTTTCTAGAGCGGTTTTTCGATCAATTTCCCCGTCAAAAGTAATCTCAAACACTAAAGAACCGCATTTTGGCACTGGATAAAAACATCCAGCTTTAACAGAGAATAATTTTTTAGATGAACCAAGTAAATGCACCAATATGGAAACAGGACCATATTCTTTACCTTCTAAATCAAAAAAACGATTAAACGCTTCTTGTTGGCACATTAATACCATTTTAGTTGCGTGAACGGCATTTTTTAATAAATAAGTGACTAATTCGGTTGTAATGTTGTAGGGTAGATTTCCAATAATTTTTGTATAGTGAGAGACATCAACTTTTCGAATGTCATTTAAAATAAAATTGATATTCGTTTTCTGATAAATGACTTTTAAAAAATCAATCATTCGAGAATCAATGTCGACAATTGTTTTTTGATTATTGTCATATAAGGAGAGAAAA
>CAVEYA010000026.1:0-20418 GCA_963619935.1 bacterium
GCGAATTTAAACGCCTTTTGAATGCGCTTTAAAGATTCCAACATTTCTTCATTATTACCTACTTTAAATAGTTTATTTTTGCAAATTTTGTAATTGTGATATATAGCCATGCCCTTAATTAGCGTTAATTAACGCACAATGAGCATTTATCTCCTTCTTATTCATTAAGAAATATCTAACCAATAATAATCTAATAAAGGCTCACAAATTGCTAAATGGCTTTTTATATCAAAATAAAACGTGTCTTTTTACACGTAATACTAGTTTTAAATATACTTATTTATTTTCTGTTTTAAAAAATAATGGATATAAATAAAAATGTAAGGCCACAATTGCGACTGTATAACCAACATTCATTAATGCGTGTTTTAATCCGCTTGACATAAAAGATAAAGGAATAGGCAAATTAAAAATTAATAATGTGAAATAAACACCAACGATGAAACCTAATATAGCAATGATTAATGCCACAATTTTAGATTTCTGAATTGGTTGATTATTTTCATTAATCATTAAGATATTCATAATCTGCGGTTTTTGTAGATATGCTTTAAAAGATAAATAAAAGATGACCGCTAAAATGATTAAATGGATAAATAAATAAGCGACCGCTAAAAGCTCTTCGCTAACATTATTAAAGTTATAAACAAAGACGAAAATAATAGAAGTGCAACATAAAACAAATAATAATCCTAAGCAAAGGGATAAACTAGCAAATAATTTTTTTATCTTTTTCATAGAAAAATATTAGCATATATCATTGATATAAAAAAGAAAAATGGCGAACGCCATTCTTCTATTGCACCTTATCTTCCTTTGCTTTTTGCTTATCCGCATCTTTAAGGACTAAGCCAAAACTAACTAAACTGAGTATAGAAAAGGTATAAGCAAATACCGCAGAAGTAATATACACTGCAGAATTGGTTTTACTTTCTTTGGTAAAGTGAACATAAATGTCGTTATACCAGAGAGCCTTATCATGATAGATGCTTGTTTCATCTTCAACCGCGTCCCAACCAATCGTGTCTAAAATGTTTTTACTCGCTAATACTTGAGAATCACTGGATTTTAAACGTGCTTTATAATAATTAGCAAAGCTAAACATTCCAAGAGTAAGAGTGATTAAACCACCTACTATTAGAACATAGATTAAGGAACGCTTTTTACTTTTCTTTTTAATCTCTTCCATAATTAATTAACCTTGCCGGAAGGAACTGGATTACCTTTTGCTAATAAATTAACTTCACTAACAGGATCAAAGAAATGCATTGCCTTACTTTCAAAAGTAAGATTCAAACGATTGCCGTTAATCATGCTTTTTCTTTCTTCTTCGCTTAAATTAATGGTTGGAATACGCACAATAATTTGTGTTCCATCATCGGTTAAGACGTGTAAGTGATATTCACTACCCATCATTTCGTTGACTTGAATAGTCACGGGAATAGAAGCACTATTCGCGGATTTAGATAAAGTAATATGTTCTGGACGAACACCTAGTAAAATATCCTGACTATTAATATTCTTCTCTAATAATGCGTGACATTTTTCATCATCTAAATTGATTGTCGCTTCAAAGAATTCAACGGCGTATTTATCACCATTACGAACTAATTTAGTTTTAAAAGTATTCATCATTGGCGCGCCGATAAACTGGGCCACAAATAAGTTATCTGGCATATCAAATATTTCTGTTGGTGTACCGACTTGCATGATATAGCCATCTTTCATAACCACAATTCGATCGCCTAAAGTCATAGCCTCAGTTTGGTCATGAGTTACATACACGAACGTGGTGTCAATCTTTTTACGTAGCAAAATGATTTCTGCACGCATTTGGTTACGAAGTTTTGCATCTAAGTTACTTAAGGGTTCATCCATTAAGAAGACTTTGCAATCTTTGACCATTGCTCTGCCAATCGCGACACGTTGTCTTTGACCACCAGAGAGAGCTTTTGGCTTACGAGTTAAGTATTGAGTAATACCAAGCACTTTTGCGGCTTCTGTCACTTTATTGAAGATTTCATCTTGAGAGTAACCTTTAACAGCCTTACCTTTAGTCTTGCTTTCTTCTAAGTCATTAATCTTTTTTGCATACTTAGTCGCATTTTTGGTCTTTAATTTATTAATTTTTTCATCAATCTTTTGAATTTCTTCTTCACTATAAGGATAGTAATGAATCTTCTTATCTAAACGAAGAGGAAACGCCATATTTTCAAAGACAGTTAAATGTGGATATAAAGCATAGTTTTGGAAGACCATAGAAATATGACGGTCTTTAGATTGTAAGTCGTTAACGACTTCGCCATCAATTTTACAAGTTCCTTCACTAATATCTTCTAATCCCGCAATCATTCTAAGTGTGGTTGATTTGCCACATCCAGAAGGACCAACAAAAACCACGAATTCTTTATCCTTAATATCTAGGTTAAAATCATGGACTGCGGTCACATTACCAGAATAAATTTTCTTTACATTTTCTAATTGCACTCTTGCCATAAGATATCTCCTATCCTTTCACTGCGCCACCAGTAACGCCTTCTACATAGTATTTTTGTAAGAAGAGGAATAATACAATTACTGGAATTGCTACTACCACACCACCCGCACAGAAATAAGTAAAGTGTGTAGATATATTTGCCGCGCTTAACCAAGAATATAACCCAGTAGCGACGTTCATACCGGCTTGACTTCCTAAAGCAATTGTTCTTGCGAAGATGAAATCTCCCCAAGGACCCATAAAGGAAGTTAAAACGGTATAAATAATAATTGGTTTACAAAGCGGAAGGATCACTTTATAAAAGACTTGAAATCTCGTTGCCCCATCCACCATCGCAGCTTCATCTAACGATTTAGGCATTGTGTCTAAGAAACCTTTAACGACGTAATAGCCCATACCACTACTAGCTACGCTCACAATGATTAAACCTGGAACAGCGTTATCGCCTGTTAAACCTAAGGTTTTAAGAACTTGATATAAAACAATCATCGTTAAGAATCCAGGAAACATTCCTAAGATAAGCATTAAATTCATAAGCGGTTTACGTAATCTAAATCTAAATCTAGAAAGAGCGTACGCCATCATAATTTGCATGATTGTTTGACCAATAGATACACAAGCCGCAATGATAAAGGTATTTAAATACCATTGTAAGAAATTACAGTTGCTCGCGCAGTTATTAACCATATCCCAACCAAAGAGATAAGCATAGTTATTAATACCCCATTGTTTAGGAATAACATATCCGGTTAAACCTTGTGATTCGCAGCGGAAACTTTGAAGCACTAAAAATACGAAAGGAATAATCCAAATAATTGAAATAATTACTAAAACGGTATAAGAAGCAATCTTACTTGCTCTTCTTTTCGCCGATAATGATACTGTTCTATTAGCCATTATTGGAATTCCTCCTCATTCCTTGTAGAAGGAATTAAGTTATAAACGATTAAGGAAATCACTGCTACTACAATAAATACCATAATACCGATTACCGCTGCTAATTTATAATCACTATTGCTTACAGCAAGATTAAATAACCAAGTGATTAATAAATCAGTAGAACCATTTGCGCTGCTAGCTAATGTAATATCGCTTGGGCCACCACCAGTTAATAAGTAAATAACATTGAAGTTATTCATATTACTAGTAAACGAGGTCAATAAATATGGACCAGTGACAAATAACATGTAAGGAAGAGTAATCTTACTATATTGTTGCCATGGAGTAGCACCATCAATATTAGCAGATTCGTATAAATCAGCTGGAATATTCATTAAAATACCAGTTGTAACAAGCATTAAATAAGGAATGCCAACCCAAATATTAATCACAATTACGGTAATACGAGCGAGCCATGGATCACCCCAGAAGTCAATCGTATGACCACCTAATTTAGTAATAAAGTTATTAATAATGCCATCTGGTTGGAACATCTCTCTTACGTAAAGAAGAGAAATAAATTGTGGAATAGCAATGGATAAAACTAAAATTGTTCTCCAAACTTTCTTTAAACGAATGCCTTTCTTATTAATAAGCATCGCTACTAACATACCTAAGAAATAGTTAGTGAATGTAGCAAAGAAGGCCCAAACTAAAGTCCAAAGCAAGATTTGACCAAAGGTCATGGAAAAGGTGTTGCCACCAGCAGACCAGGAAAATAATTGAGAGAAGTTATCCCAACCAACCCATCCAAATAAGTTCATCGGTGGCATATGATTCTTATCATAACTTGTAAAAGCCACAAGAATCATAAAGAAGATTGGCAAAACCGTAAAGATAGTCATGCCGATTGTTGGTAATGCTAATAAAGTTTTATGGAAATCTTTATCAACAATTGCCCTTAAATCATCTTTCGTAGAAGCAACATGTTTCTTCTCTTTAATGATTTGTTCATTAATACGATTTTGTTTAATGTTTAAATTCCAAGTGTAAATTAAAGCAATAATAAAGAAAATCGTTAGTACACCATAAAGTAAGACATTAAATGAGTTAACTCCGTATGTCACACTACCATCTGGATTTGTGGTACTTGCTTCATAATACATACCTAAACTACCTAATTTAGAAAGGTAGTATCCACCCCACATAATCATGTAGAAGATAAATACCACTTCCATTAGGAAGAATAAAATACCTCTTAATATTTGCCCTCTAGCAATAGAGCCAAAACCCATAATGAAATAGGAAACTTTTGTTTTCCAATCGCCATGAATAAAGGTCAATATTAAGGTTTTAAACCAATTAAATATACCGATTCCTAATTTTTTAAAGAATAGACCTATCTTAATACCAGTTTTCTTGAAAAAAGCCGGAATTAAAGTAAAGAAACGTTTGAGTTTGTAAACAAAACGTTGACCTTTAGTTAATTTAAGATAATCTAAGCCAGTAATTTCTTTCACCATAATTCCTCCTAATCATCTTTAAACCCTTCAAGGTTACTATCATATATATCTAAGAAATTTAATAATTCTGTATCAGTGCTATTAGCTTTCACAGAGTTAGCTAGTGTCGCCACATTGCTCCACCATGAACTTGGGCAAATGCTTTGCTCTCTAGCGTATTCCGCCTGAGCGGCTAAAGCTTTTAAGCCAGGTTGATTAAGCACAGCTTCTTCTTGACTTGCGGCAATATTGCTCGGTCCCCATCCAGCAGTGTTAAATCTTTCGGTTTGACATTGTTGATTGGTTAAATAGCGAGCAATCTTACGACAAACAGAAGCTTTTTTGCTATTTGTTTGTGGTTTGACACCAATTAATTTGTAACCGCTAAAAGAAGAAATATGATATGTTTGTCCATCTACTGTAAAACTTGGCAATGGAGCGCAACCTAAGTTTTCACCTAACGCTTGTTTAGCAGCGGAATAGTTCCAAATACCGGAAATTGCTACCGCAGCAGTGTCGCCTAACTTATTAGTTTGGTCGTTAGGAGAAATTAAATCGCTCGCTTTTAAGGCTTTTAAGGCTTTTAAGGCAGGTAAACCGAATTGCTTGTATGTGTCAGTATAATCCGTAAAATTGCCTGTTGTCGCGTCAATATCCCAAGATGAATAGCAACCTGTCGCCATAAAATAGCTAGCAGCGTAGAAGCCATCCGAGAATATTTTATAGTTAATACGCTTATTAACAGCCTTACATTTAGCAATAATTGTGTCGATATTTAAAATATCAGTTTCAGAAAGAACACTTTTATCGTAATACATGAAGTAGCCATTATCGCTAGTCATTGGAAAAGCATATAAACTATTAGCATATGACGCTGCGTTCACCGCTCCAGTAGAGTTATCACTGCGAACGTTACTCGCCATTGTGCCAGTAATTTCCATTAAAGCACCGGCAATCTTTAAACGTGACAATTGGTCTTGAGCAAAGCAGAAGATATCAGCCCCTTCTTGCACGTCTTGCAACATATCAGTAGCAGCGTCGCCTTCACTTTCCGGTTCAATAGTGACATTAAGTTTATACTTACCACCATTTAAACTTTCAAAAGCGGCCACTTGTGTTTGCATTAAAGTTAAAATGCTCTTATCGCACCAAATCTTGATGTCATAAGTGCCACCATCGTCGTCTGTGTCTGGCAATGTATCATCAAACGGATACGAATCAACAATATAAGAGAAATTGAAATTACATCCTGTCATCATTAAAGGAAATAACATCATTAAAGGTAATAATCTTTTTTTCTTCATAATTACCTCCTAATCTACCCAAATGCCGTACAAATTAGTTACGGCTTGTTGTTTATAATCTTTTTTAAAGTTCCACATATGTGCGGAATCACCTAAACAAGAGCTATAAAAAGAGAATCCAAGGAATTGATCAAAGTCATATAAGGTAGAAAACCCTTTTTCAGCCCCTAACGCTAAAACTTCTTCCGCTGTATCAATCTCTTCTGGACAAGTACCTAATGGTTTTAGCATATACCATTTCACAGTTAAGATTGGGCAATCATTGCCATTTTCATCTGTCGTATGGGTGTTATCAAAATAGAAATTAAAGGTTGTGTCTTTTTCGGTAATACAATAGTATTCCTGTTTTTCTTCATCCCACTTATATTTCAAGCTATCATCATCAGTGATATAAGTTTTGCTTTCGTCTTTTTCATACTCAAAGCCACCATTTACTAACACATCATATGTAGTGACGTGAACTTCGTTATGCAAGGTATCTACTTCACCACCTGCTTTTGGATGATAATATTCGCTTGTGCATCCAATGGAAGTTAAGGCTGCGAACAATAATGGAATAATAATTAATATTTTTTTCTTCATCTTCATTCACTCCTTATCTTTTACATACACGGATCGAGAAATTTGACATACTAAATCCGTTATTAAATGACTGACCACCATAATCAAATAATTTGTTATTATAAATACTTTGTTCACCAGGTATAGATGTTCCTGATTTACCACATACATAAATAAAGTACTCATCATATTGAATGCCAATAGCCCATGGAGTTTCGTCGTTATACCAGAATAGGCTTACATAAGTATTGCCTGCACTTGTTGTGCCTGTTGGCCAAGTTTTATATTTATTGCTTGGTGCAGACTTTGGTATTTGTGTATGTAATTTAACGATCTTTTGGAAAGTTTCATTATATTTATAAGAAGCATTAGTAATGGTTGTACCATCTAATGATACTTGTAATTTGTTACCCCATTTAAAGGAATTAACCACTAATGGAGAATTATATGAGTTATGTGAAATATAATGACCATGTAATTTAGTGTAAGTACTTTCTAAACAATCATCTAGAACATCACTAGTCACTTCTTTAGTTCTAAATAATTCTTCACCACCTAGCATAAATGCGACACCATTAGAAGCAAACACTAAAGTGTGTGAAGCGATAGAAGCATGAATAATATCGCTTAATCCCGCTGGTGAGCCATCTGTAATCGTGTTATACAATTGATCTCTAACTGTCCAGTTATCATGGCAAGAAATATAGTTAATTGTCTGTTTAGCGCTGTTAGATTGCCCACGGTGTATGCCCCAAACCATATCGGCAATCGCATTAGGCTCTTCACCCATGTCGCTAGTCTTTTGCATAAAACCTTTTTGTGGATAAACTGTTTCACTACCCCAAGAAGAGTTTGCTCCTTTGACAGCGTTTCTACCTGTATCATTAAAACAGCCAAGATAAACAGAATTGCTGTCATCATTACCAGTTACTGAATCAAAGTTACTACAATATTGATAGACTTGGTAAGTAGACGCTGAACCATTATTCACGGTTTCACCATGATATCCACCACTAGTCCAACCTTCGCCATAGATATAGATGTCTTTATCAATCTTAGTTAATTCATTTTTTAATAAGTTTAATGTTTGATAATCAATTAAACCCATTAAGTCAAAACGGAATCCTTTGATTTTATATTCTTTAGCCCACATGCAAACGCTTTCAATGATGAATTTTCGCATCATTGTAGCTTCACTTTTAACTTCGTTATGGCAACCACTGCCATCATAAAGTTCCCCGTTTTCATCGTATCTAAAATAATAACGAGGCATTAATTTATTAAAGCAAGACGCACTTGGGGAAGATACGTGGTTATAAACTACGTCCATAATCACTCTTGTGTGATTATTAGTTTTACTCATTTGTAAAATTAAGTTCTTATATTCTTTAATACGAGTAATTCCATTAGAAGGATCGCTTGAATAAGAGCCTTCCACACAGTTATAGTTAAGAGGATTATATCCCCAGTTATATTTGTTAATTCCTTTTGGTGATTCATCATTGTCATGATCAAAGACCGGTAATAATTGAACCGCGTTCACGCCTAATTCATTTAAATGGTCATAACCAGTTGTAATCTCACTATGACCAGTTAAAGTTGTACCAGATTCAACAAATGCATTATAAGTACCATTTTTATTGCCTTTTTTACTGACCCAGGATTCATCGCCAGTAAAATCACGAATATGGACTTCATAAATTGATAATTCTTGTGGTGTAGTAATATCTAAACCAGTTTTTTCATTGCTATTATTGGTGTTCCATTTAAATGTAGTATTGCCATCCCAAACAAGTGGTAATTCATCCCATCCTTCAGGATTGGTTTCGCTTTTATCATAAACCATACCACGCACACCAGAAGTGCCACACGCAGTAGCGTATGGATCCATCGTAACTGATGTACCTAATATATTATCAACTTGGAAATTATAATATTTATTTTTTAAATCACCTTTAATAGTTATTGACCAAACACCACCGGTTTGATAATCCATATGCCAACCGACATATTTATCATCACCACCATAAGCGGCACTTGTGTCACTTTCATAAAGAAGAAGTGACATATTAGCAGCGGTTGGTGACCAAACTTTAAAAGTGGTATATCCGCTTGTATAAGTCATACCTAAATCGCTACCACTATAGGTATAATATTTTTCAAATTTAGGGGTTTCATAAAGATTTTCATAAGATGCTACGACCGTTTTACTTAAATCAGAAGTAGATGAACGATCTTTAGAAATTAAAGTATAAACCACATTCACTTTAGCGGTATAAGGGAATTCAATATCAAATTCTTTATTTCTAAAGACATCTTGGCTACCGCTTAAGATAAGATAATTTTTCTTGATAGCTTCTCTCTTTTTTAATTTAACGCGATAATAATTTTCATCAAATGCATATAACTGCCAATTCACATATTCGCAATCATTTGTCACTGTACAATGAATTGTTTTCCAATCGGAGAATTTAGCTAATTTTATACCAGGAACTTTTGTTTCAGCCTCACTAGCAAATTGGGCCATACCACCGCCTGCGGCAGGGGTACACCATACTTCTACTGTTTCATTAACCGGTGGAAACTCACTATAAAATAATTCCACATCGTCAGATTGACCACCCCAGTTAAGATTACTTGGAGAGATCATCTTATATTTAATGATATACATTAAAGAAGTGCGGCCTACAAATTCAGTGAAACGAGAATCTGGATTATCTTTATTAATATTAATAGTAATGGTCATTGATGTACCATCTGCAGAATAAGAAACAATATCTTTGCCGTTTTGTTCATCACTATATTCCACACCATCGACACCATTGACCCAAACATAGAATGCTCTATTTTTGCAAGCGCCATCTTCATTTACATAGTGAATCTTGACGGTAGAAACTGGACCGACATCCTCATCTTCTCCATCTTCATCATCACTAGCAAATTGTGGTCTATCTAAATATGCATCAGAACTACTATCATATGTATTAGCGTCTTCACCTGCTAAATCGATAGGAGTAACAATTTTACTTAACGGAGAAAGTAAAGAAACACCAAGAAAGGCTGCTAGAGTAGAGAAGAAAAAAGTAAATCTAAATTTTTTCATAAAATTCCTTTCTAACTGAGTTTTAACTCAATCCAATATTTAAATGAATCAGTACCGTTTGCGTCAAAATATAAGGTAAAAGTACCTTTTTTCAATATTTTGAAGTTACCATCATTACTCGAAGTAAAGCTCACATAACTTGTTGCGTTACTACCGCATCCACTAGTGGAAGTATTGATTTGGTACCAAGTCCAAGAAGAGGAAGAAGTTCCACCATATTTAATGACTTTAAATTCATCATTTGCACTTGCGTCAAAAGTAATCGTCCATTCATTAGTAGAATATAAGCTCTCATTTTTTGTTAAAGCGTAATCAGCGTCAGCTTTCCAATTTGTTGGTGTACCACATAAATAGTATCCATTAACTTGTAAAGTTGCATTGCTATTAACCATTACCTCACACGAAGCAGTTTTACCACCATCTTTAGTGGTTACTTGAATAATTGCATAGCCTTTTTTATTAGCGGTTGCTAATCCATTTTCGTCGATAGAAATAATATTTTCATCGCTAGAAACAAAAGTTACTAATTTGTTAGTGGCGTTTTCTGGTAAAACAGTGGCAGTGAATTGATAAGTATCACCCGTGGTTAATGTTAAACGTTCTTTATCTAAACTAACGCCTTGGACACGAATAATGGTTTTACCTTCAACAACTTTAACCTCAACATCTGCTGTTTTACTTGTGTCGCCTTCTGCGGTGACAATTATTTTTGTTTCACCAATAGCAACAGGAGATACATAAAAGGATGTGCCACTTACACCAGTTTCACCGGAAATAGTGGCCACACTAGTGTCTAAAATAGAAATCGTTAATTCGTTATTGAATTCTCCTTCCCCTGTGATAGTTGGAGTGATAGCCACACCATCATCACCAAGCTTAATCTCTATTTGGCTTACATCACAAGAAATGGAAGAAATAGAATAATCAGTTTTCTTTTTAATGCCGTTATTATAAACGCATCCCACAAATAAAGGGGTAAATAATATCGCTAATAAATAATTAGTGTGTTTCATGAATTACTCCTTTACAAAAGCACTTAAGCCATAAGCGACACCGCCAATGTTACCATTATTCACACTTGGTGCCCCCCCTAACGCCATCACATTGTGATAATTTAATCCAACATTAATCTTATATTCATTCATATTTTTGCCGTTATTTAAATAAATAACTAATTCTTTACTACCATCACCAGTAACAACAATACGTAAAACGTTAGATGATGAATATTCGAATTTAATTTTACTATTAGAAGGATACATCTTCTTTAGTTCGCATAAACTCTTAAACCATGGATAGAAGGTTGATGAAGTCAATACTTCACCTGTTTCAACGTTGTATTTAATACCTTCGCCATTGTTTAATAATTTTTTATTATGATCATCTAATTCAAAAGTATATTGACCAGACTTATAGTTAGGACGAGAAGCTTTATCATTCCATAGGAATGGTTGACGATACCAAATGTCTACGCTATTCTCACTACCATATTTAGTAATATGTTGATCAGTGTTGGAAGACATGCCAAGTTCATCACCGTAATATATCCAAGATAAGCCACAATTTAAGATTGTAACCGCAGCTTGAAATTTTGCTTTCCCATCAATAGTATCGTTACCATAACTAACTGAGGCATTCGCCGATGTACCATCTTTATTTCCTGAGCCATTAGCCTGGTTAATTAAACGCATTACATCGTGGTTAGAAGTAAACGCTCCATTGATAAAATCAGTTCTTTTGCCACCTTGTACATAAAGAGTTGATCCGTTGCTACCAACATTATAAGTGCTATAACTAGCAAAAGTATCATACGTTTCTGCTGCTTGACCATTATCATAGTTAGTCGCGCCAGTATCATCGTTATAAATCCATGCAGGAACGTGATAGTAATTAGAAAAATCAAATTGACTATCTAATGCTTGATAATAAGAAGCAATGCGTGTCCCCCAACCATCAAAGTTTTCGCCTACTAAGAAACAGTTTGGGTATTCTGCTTTTAAAGAGGAAGAAAATTCTCTCCACCAGTTGATGTTTTTCGTTAAATCGGAAGAATAATCAAATTCTTTAGTAACATAAACACCTTTTTCATCATCATAGGAAGTTTTTGTACCAACATCAGTAATAATTGTGTCATTACCAGTATCATTCACTTCATCCTTCATATAAATATGTTTAACAGCGTCTAATCTAAAACCATCAACACCAAACTTTAGCCATTCTTTCGCAGTGTCGATAATTAATTGTCTTGTCGCTTTATTTTCATAGTTAATTTCAGGCATACCACTGCCAAACTTGCCGTAATAGTAATAGTTAGATTCGCCATCTTTATACCAAGAAGGATTATCGCTTTCTGCGTCTTCTTGTACCGTAATTTCTTTATATTTACTAACTGAATAAGTACCACCATTATTCACTAATACTGCTTTTTTAATCTTATCAGTTGCATATTTCCAGGTATAAACGTTTCGCCAATTGATACCAGTATCATCTGTACTTGTACCAGCAATTCCACTATTCACACCCCATTTTGATTTCACAAACCAAGAATTAGTTTTAGAAGTATGATTAAGAACCAAGTCCATAACGACTTTCATTCCTTTTTCATGGGCTTTACTAATTAATTCAGCGTAATCTTCTTTATTACCGTATCGACGGTCAATATCTAAATAATCATTAATATCATAACCATGGTACGAGTCAGATTTTTGCACTGGTGTTAGCCATAAACATTGAACACCTAAATCTTCTAAATATTCTAATGAATCAATGACACCACGGATATCACCAATTCCATCACCATTGCTGTCTCTAAAAGAGGCAACAAAGATTTGATAGCCAACACCTAATTCTTTAAAAGTAGATGATGTTGGAGTTGCGCCAGTACAAGTGGCAATTGTTTCAGTTTCACTGCGATAATTACCAGTTGTGTCCACATCAATTGGGTTAGTTTTTGGAGTAGGCGTTCCATCGCCTGCGTAATAAGTATAATTCGACAAATCACCTGTCGAAACAAAGATATGAATAGCTTGCCCACCATCCACATCTCTCCAATTCTTACTTTCTGAATAATCATCAATATAGGTTTCACTGCCGCCATCGCTGGTCCAGTTTTTCTTACCATCCATACTATTTTGTAATGGTAAAAGAAAACCGAGTTCTTCTGTGCCCTCAAAAGACACACTTGTTCCGGTTTTACCACCAACTAAATCTTTACGAGTTAAATCGACATCAAAAATAATGCCGTAATTATCTTTATAAGTACTACTACCTTGTAAGCCAACATCCGCAAATGTCATAAAGGAAGTAGACATTGGTTTAAGCGTTAATTTACTAGAAACTTGAGTTGGACCGTCGTATCCCCACAATGTACCTTCTAGGTTATTAGGAAAAAACGACCAAAGCCATAAACAATAATTATTATAATCAGTCGCGTCCGCGCCTCTATTATAGTGGAAATATAAATGTCCAGGTTTACTCCATGTATTTGCCCAATTATCATACTCATTTCCTTCATAATCAGGAGGGACTGTTGGGTCAACTGGATCATCTGGGTCCACAGGATCAACAGGGTTATCAGGATCAACCGGATTAACATCTGGCGTTTTATTACAGCCAATCAATAATAAACCTACTAAGGACAAGAAAATTATCTTTTTATTTTTCATAAGTTAGTACCTACAATTTTTATTAAATCACAATGATTAAATACTATCAATAATAAACTATGTTTATTGTTTATTTATTACCAAATTTAATTTTATTTATAAAAGAAAAATCTTTTAATTTCCATTCCCAGTTAGGTGAGCCAACTGTTCCTGGGTAATTCATTCTTGCCTTGTCATCAAGACCTAATAAATCTTGAAGAGGGAAGATAGTAATATAGGAAGGTAAATTCCAAGTATATTCCACCATTGCTTTAAATAAGCTTTTTGGATGATGAAACTTTTCATTTAAGAAATTAATATTCCATTCTGGTAATGTTTTAAGCCAACCTTTTAAGGTTTGGTTATCATGTGTACCAGGGTAAACAATTTGAGTTTCTTTGCTGTAAGCATTCACATCAAAAACAGTAAATTCTGTAATATACATACCTGGTAGATGATAATGGTCTCTTAAATCATGAACACCTTGGAATAACTCTCCCAAGTCTTCTGCAATAAGGTTGATATTTGGATATTGACGATATAATTCATCAAAGAATTCATATCTCGGCCCAACTTTCCAAACGCCCCTTCTTGCGTTAGTGTCTTCACCGGGAATGACACAATATGTGTCCCATGCTCTAAAGTGATCTAATCTTAATAAATCACATGTTGTGGCTAAATAACCAATACGATGGACTAAGAAAGAATAATTATCTTCTTTCATTTTTTCAAAATTATAAATTGGTGTACCCCAAAGTTGTCCATCATCACTAAAAGCATCTGGTGGGCAACCACTAACTAAAGTTGGGTGATAATTCTCATCAAATAAGAATTGATCTTTATGTAACCAACAATCGGTAGAATCAATGCCTACATAGAAAGGACAATCAGCGATAATCTTAATGCCTTTCTTTTTGGCGTAATTCCATAACTTATTCCACTGTTCTTTAGCCACCATTTGGCACCAAATATAAAATAGACACTCTTTTTCTTTACCTACCGGGAATCCTTTATTAATGTCATAAAGCATTTCTTCTTTATTCCATTCATTCCAACTACGTAACATATTTTTATTTCTTAAACAGGTAAAAATTGCATATCCAATCACCCATTCATTTTCTTTCATAAATTTATTTAAAGAATTAATATTACCTTTAAGGTAATTATTAAAAGCTTTCTTTAAATATCTTTCTTTGAAAACTTTAACTTTTTGATAATCTACACGACCACTATGAGCGTGATAATTAGGAACCTTTTTTAATAATCTCTTTTTTACTAATAAATCTAAAGAAATATAGTTAGCTTCAATTGCCTCGCTACAAGTTGACATATATGGAGAATTCCCAGGACCTACAGGATTAAGAGGTAAAACTTGCCAATAACGGTAATGATGTTTAACTAAAAAATCGATAAACTTATACCCGCTTTTGCCAAAATCACCAATTCCATGATTACTTGGTAAAGAGGATATTGCTAACAAGACACCATATTTATCTAACATACATATGCTCCTATTAATAATTCACTATTGCTTATTAATATATAATAAAAAAGGAGTTTTTTAAACTCCTTTAATCATTTATTTTGCTCTTTTCTTTTTAAGAAGAACGAGGCCACCAACAGACAAGACACTAATAGCACTAATAACTACAAATACAATCATTGTGTTGTCACTAACATTATTTAACGAAAGTGTTTGTGACTTCTTAGCAGCATTGCTTCTTTCCGCAAAGTTATAATCATAGGTTTTTGGATTTTGTTCTAATAAACTACCATAAGTAGAACAAATATAGTCATATCTAGCAGCAGCTTGTTCAAAAACGGAGCCTAATTCATAGGCGTTATAACCTTTGAATTCTTTTTTTTCTACATCACGATAATGATTGTATTCTTCATATAATTCATTCCATACAGGTTTTAATATTTCACCATTATTACCATAATTCGTACCACAAATAGAACCAGTTTTGGAAAGAATTAAGTTACAGAAACGATTCATATTGTAGTATAGTTCAACATCAACAGCTGTAACTTCGCCACTATCATTTAATGTTATGCGAACATTATATTGATAATTGGCACCTTCTTCACTAACTACAACATTTTCGCCTTTAGTCATGTATCCGGCGATCGAACTATCTAAATTACAAATGTCTAAAGATAAATAAGCAGAGGAACCCTTTTTAACTTTCCATTTTTCACCACTAGAAAAGGAAACATTTTCTAATAAATACTCGGCATTACTATTCTTTTTAAAAACACCAGCTTTTTCAGGATGATCCCAGCCTCTTATATCACTCTCTAAATAAAACGTATTTTCATCATAGTTTGGAGAATATGCAGCATAAAGTGTTGTATCAGTGGTTAATATACATTTTGTATATTTAGTTGTTAAATCAGGATCTGTATACCAGCTAGAGAATTTATATCCGTTTAATGAAGGATACGTTGGAGTATTTGAACCATTTGGATAAGTATTGAATATAATACTAGTTTCTTCTTCAATTGATGCATCTAATACCTCTTTTGTATTAGCATGAACCGCTACTTTATTCACAGTAATGGCAGGAAAGGCATAGGTAACATTATCAGTTTTTGTGGCGTTGCCTAAACTTCCATTGCTAATATTGAAATAAAGTTTGCTATGGTATCCCCAATCTTCACGAACCTGGTAGCCTGAATTTCCTGTTCCACCAATCCAATTGCTATTGTTTACAACTTGAAAATAAAAACCTTTTACCCACCATGGGAATTCAAAGCTGTGGTTTTGAGAGGTAGAACCATCACAAAGGAAATAATCTTTTGCGGTACCATTATTAAGGCCCCAACCTCGAGTTGTGCCTTCTTTATTCCATGAAGATATTTTGCTGCCATAATAGACAGTTAAAAAATTTTCAAAATTGCTTTGTGTATAACCGCTATTACTAACAAAAGAAACATCGTAAAAATGAAGTGTCCTAAAGTTCCAATTACTAGCATCTTTATATGCAATAATAGTCGCATCCTCTTCTTTAGTAGTTGTGCCAACTTGAGCACTAGCCATTGTAGTTTTGTTATCTTGAGTAAAAGAAACAGCAGACAAACCAAGAGCACAACTGAATAAAGCGGTTAAGCCTAAAAATAATATTTTCTTAATAGTCATAAGGAATCTCCTAATGTGATTTTAATTTATAGTAAATTCAAATACGTGTCAATATATTATATTAAAAAATAAGTTTTGGACTTTTTGTATAAAATTTAATGAGTAAAAACTATTTATTAAAATGATAAAATAGGTTAGTAATCCAGGTTCTATAATAATTAGATAAATATAAAAAAAAGACTCTTTGAGTCTTTATTTATCTAACCAGCAATACGGTCAAGATTTTCAGATGTTTTGGAGAAGATTTTGCCGCTTTTGACTACAAAAGTCATTTTACGATAAATCATTCCACCTCTTGCAAAGCCCTTCCATTCATCACTGACATAGGTATAAACAATTGTGTCGCCCAAATCTAATGTTTCATCTGGTTCACCTGCTAAAGAAATAACTTTATCAAACGGATCACCAATTTTGCATTGTTCATAGGCTTCTCTCCACTTACTTGCAACAGTGGAAAAGCCTAATATTGTGTGTTTACCCATTATCTATGTGGTGACCAAATTAGGTAAAAGATACCACTTAATACGCCACTAAAGAAGATGCCTAAAATACCTAGTAAGATAGATTTACGGTTCTTTGTTAATGATACAAGCATCATAATAGAAACAATTAATGAAATAACTGCTACTACTGCGCTAACACTAATATAAAGAGCGTCCCCTGAAAAAATACCAAATTGAGTATTACAACAAGCTGATATTGAGCCTACTAAACCAATAATTGTAAATATAACTGCTAAAACTTTCATAGCTAATACCTTCTTTCTTTTTTATTATATCACACCTATAAAAATGTAAAAGAAAAGACCTCATAAGAGGTCAATTCTATTATTTAATTAGATTAAAGTATCGCAGATCCACCACAAACAATCCAACATGCTAATATAGCGATTACGAATGCTCCAACATATACGTTACCAGTCTTACGATATAAGACAGTCGCGATTAATGAGAAGATAATGACTTGTGGTAAGAAAACGATTAATAAGGACATAAATGGTCCGCCAAAGGTTGGAGAGAATAATAAATCTGCACCAGGACCAAAGCCCATAAAGAATGGGATGTATTCAATTAAAGTAATTAATAAAACACCACCCACCATTGATAAAGCAACACGCCAGAAGGTATTAATAAATCCCTTGAAACCAGGAGTAGAAGTCCACTTAGTTCTATTCTTTGCCAAAATTGCGGAGTTATTTAAAACATAGAACAACGCAAACATTGGTAAATAGATAAAGAATTGTAATAATCTCTCCCAGGAGAATCCTTTAAAGAATGGCCAAATAAATCTTAAATCAAGATTATAAGCAGCTTCAAAAATAACAGTTAAAAGATACATTGGAATGACCATAGCAAACGCCATAAGTGCGCTTTTACCAATTAATGGCCAATCAATCTTTAATACGCGATGATGTTTCTTTTTAGTTTTAACTTCTTCTTTAGAAACATCCTCTTTAACTTCACTTGGAGTAACTTCAATTACTTCTGGAGCAGTTCTTGATAAACCAGCTTGATACAAATCAATTTCAAATTCTTTATTCTTTTTGCGATTAATGAAGAATGGCACAAAGATAAAGCCAAGCATGAATAAAATTAAAATTAAATACCAAATTAAGAAGCCATTACCAATGGTCATTCTAAAGACGGTTGTGTCAGGAAGTGGGAATAAACCGTGTCCCAATTGTGTGCAGAAAGGATAAGTAAAACCACCTAATAAGATAGTTATAAGTGCTCCTTTCCACCATTTCCAACCGTGTTTTTCATATTTTTCTACTCTAGTAACGCCTAAAGCACAAGGTGCAAAGAATTTAATGTTAGTAAGTAAGAAACCAACGACCACTACCATCGCAATTGCAGCAAGCATAGCGATTAATACTAATGATTCCTTCCAACCATAAATTAAGTTTTTACTAGATAAAGAAGTAGATAATAAACGTGTACCACTTGTATCCACCATCGAATCTAAGAACCAATCAATAGCGACAGACATGCCATGTGCGTCATGTGTAGTTAATCTATGATTAGTTACTAAATATTCACATCTACGAGCAGTACCACTAGTTAAATCACCATATGTTTTATTCCATTCTGCGTTTTCGCTAGTAACATCATTACAACTGCCATCAGTTTGTTCATTATTTAAGAATTCAACTCTTAACTCAGATTTAATTAAATCTTTCGTGACTGGTGTTGTTTCATAATCACGGAAATAATTAAATTCATCATATTTTGCGGTTAATAATAAAACGTTATTAAAGCTGATTTCTGGATGTTCGCTATAAGCGTCTTTAGAGAATAATTCACCACACTGTAAAACAGTGGCTCTTGGTTTATGATAGGTATTTGTAACACCATCTTTTTCAATAGTTAAGCCTTGCGAATAATTTGCCGCTACACTCCAAGAAGCCCATGTGCCCATAGAGTGACCAGTAATACCGACATAGTCACCATTAACATAAGGTAATTGTGCTAAATAAGCATAAGCAGCAGAACCACCCATTGATGAATCTGCAATGTAATTCGCACTATCTTCATCAACACCTAAGTAGTTTTTCGAAGAATCAAACTTACCATCTTTAGTGTACATGTCATTAAAGAAAGATAAGGCAGAGAAATTCATTAATACTTTATAACGAGTTTGTCCACCAATTTCTAATACATACTTACCATCTGAATTTTGTGTACCAAAGGTAAAATTAGTTTTATGATTGACATAACCTCTTTCTACCATGGATATCTCTGTTGCCCCATGCCCATACTCGTCTAAAGCTAAACAAACGAATCCTCGACGAGCAAGTTCAATTGCATAAGCCGCACTGGTTTCATGATCGTTTTGATAACCGTGAAGTAACAAAACAGCAGGAGCTTTATTTTCTTCAGTTGCGGTTTTTGGCCGATAAAGTTTATATGTTAATACTTTACCAGTGTCACCTTTTTCAAAGGATCCCATGCTGACATTAACATTGCCAAAATCAGTTTGTATCGCGTTAGCTACGCTCATACAAGTAACAATGCCAGTCAAAAGACACGCTAATCCAATGATTGGTTTAAATATTTTTTTCATAGCTAATAAATAGCCTCCCTTGTTATAAGTTTAGCATTAACAATGAACGAAAAAAATAAGATAATGTTAACTATGAAGACTATTTTTATTGCTTCCGATTCATTTAAAGGCACATTATCTAGTAAAGACATTGTGAATATCGCTAGCAGTGTTGTTAATCAATTTTTTAAGAATGAATTTATTTTAAAATCACAAATAATCGCTGATGGAGGAGAAGGAACTATTGAAGCCTTTAATTCTTTTAGCAAAGGAAAAATTATATATATAGAAACCTTTGATGCGGAGAATAACTCTATTAAAGCCCCACTATTTGTTAGCGATGATGGGTACGCCCTAATTGAAGTAGCTACAATTGTTGGATTACCGATGATTAAAAACACAATTAATCCTTTAAAAAGAACAACTAGAGGAATAGGTGTTCTCATTAAAGAAGCAATTAAATTAGGAATAAATAAAATATATATAGGTTTAGGTGGCACTTCCACTAATGATTTAGGCATTGGAATGCTACAAGAATTAGGTATTTCCTTTAATGATGGTGATATCTACACAATGGATAATGCTGAACAAATTAATACAATTGATACTTCAAAATTTATTTTGAAAGATAAAAATATTGAATTTGTATTGTTAAGTGATGTTACTAATCCACTATTAGGTGAATTAGGGGCCACAAAAGTATTTGGGCCACAAAAAGGGTACACCGATTATCTTGATTTATTA
>CAVEYA010000027.1:0-9154 GCA_963619935.1 bacterium
TTCCTATATATACTTAATGGGGGAAATTATATGTCCAAAAAGTACTTAGAAGAATATGAAGCAAAATATACACCTAGGTTGGTGAATGAAGAAGCACAAAGATGTTTGCTTTGTCTTGACGCTCCATGTTCAAAAAGTTGTCCTGCTGGAACAGATCCAGCTAAATTTATTCGTTCTGTACGCTTTAAGAATTATAAGGGGGCTGCAGAAATTGTAAGAATAAACAATATTCTTGGTGGTATATGCGCGAGAGTGTGCCCAACAGAAAAGTATTGCCAAGCTGGTTGTTCTAGAAGTGGCATTGATAAACCAATTGATATTGCCAAAATTCAACGCTATATCACTGATTTTGAAGAATCTATCAAAATGGATATCGTCGAAGTTAAAGAACCTAATGGTAAAAAAGTGGCAGTTATTGGTAGTGGTCCAAGTGGTTTAACCGCTGCAGCGGAATTAGCGAAAGAAGGCTATCAAGTAACAATCTTTGAAAAAGAGAATAAAGCCGGTGGTTATTTAAGAAATGGTATTCCTGAATATCGCTTGCCTAATAAAGTGGTCGATAACGAAATAGATCGCATTGTCAAAATGGGTGTTGATATCGTTTTAAACATATGTATCGGTGTTGATAAATCATTTGATGAATTAAAGAAAGAATATGATGCGGTGATTTTAGCAGTTGGTTATTCTAAAGGTAAATCATTACCATTATTCGAAAATAATAAACGTGTTAAACTCGCCGTTGATTGGTTAAAGAATGTTAAAACACGTAAAGGCAATGTGAAAGTACCAAATAATGTTTTAGTTATTGGTGGTGGTGATGTTGCGATGGATGTCGTTACCTCATTAAAATTACTTGGTTGTCCACATGTCACTGATGTTGTTTATGAACAATTCTCTGAATTTAGAGCATCTAATAAAGAATTAAAAGGTGCACAAACAGAAGGCGTTACAATTATTGATGGTTACGCTCCAATTAGTGCATCTCGTGGTGGAGTAGTGAAATTTAAACATCGCATTATTCCTGCAGAATTAAAAATTAAAGCAGATTTAATCATCTTAGCGGTTGGTCAAGTTGCTGATATTGAAGGTTTGAATATTCAATTAGACAAAGGTGAAGTAGCTGTTGAAGGCAATCACATCGTTAATAGTAATGTCTTCTTTGCTGGTGATATCGCACATGGTGATAAGACAGTTGTGTACGGTGTGCGTACTGGTAAAGAAGTCGCAAAAGCGGTTGATGCTTACTTAGGAGGTAAATAAATATGGTAAAGAAAGATTTATCTATTACTTTTATGGGAGTTAAATTCCCAAATCCATTCTGTTTATCTTCTTCTCCAGTTGGTAACTGCTATGACATGTGTGCGAAAGCATATCGTGAAGGTTGGGGCGGTGTTGTCTTTAAGACTATTGGCCCTAAACATTATGTGATTGATGAAGTTTCTCCTCGTTTTGACGCTTTAACAAAAGAAAGTGAACCATTTATTGGCTTTAAAAACATGGAACAAATCGCCGAACACTCTTTAGAAGACAATTTAGCGGACCTTCGTAGACTAAAAAAAGAATTTCCAAATAATGTTTTAATTGCTTCTATTATGGGTAGTAATGAAGAAGATTGGGAATTTCTTGCTCGTGCAGTAACAGAAGCTGGAGCAGATATGATTGAACTTAATTTCTCATGCCCACAAATGACTTCTCATGCGATGGGTAGTGATGTTGGTAGCAATCCTGAATTATGCAAAAAATATTGTGCTGCGGTTAGAAGAAACACGCATTTACCATTTATGGCGAAAATGACGCCAAATATTACAGATATGTGTGAACCTGCTATCGCTTCTATTGAGGGTGGTGCCGATGGTATTTCTGCTATTAACACAATTAAATCTATTATTAATGTTGATTTAGAAAAGAAAGTTGGTTTACCAATTATAAACGGAAAATCATCTATCTCTGGTTATTCTGGTAAGGCTGTAAAACCAGTAGCTTTAAGATTTATTCAACAAATGAGAAGCAATCCAAAGCTTAAAAACGTAGAAATCTCCGGAATTGGCGGAATTGAGACGTGGGAAGATGCAGCAGAGTTTATCTTACTAGGATGCCGCAATTTACAAGTCACAACGGCGATTATGCAATATGGCTATCGTATTGTGGAAGATATGAAGAATGGTTTAATGCATTATATGGAACAAGAAGGCGTAGATCATTTAGAAGATTTAGTGGGTTTAGCGAATAAAAATCTTATTCCAGCAGAAGAGCTTGACCGAGATTATATTGTTTATCCTGAAATTGATTTAGATAAATGTGTCGGTTGTGGTAGATGTGTTATTTCTTGTTATGATGGTGCGCATCAAGCCATGGAATGGAACGAAGAAACTCGTCGAGTAAATTGTAACCATGATAAATGCGTTGGTTGTTTACTTTGTGGTCTAGTTTGTCCAGTCGGAGCAATTAAACCTGGCGAAAGAGTCTTAAAGAAAGGCCGTAAAGCAAAAAATTTAAAACGTATAGTCTTGCAAGAGACAATGGAAAAATTATAATTATTGAGTAAAAGTAAAAATGAAACATCTTAAGTTAATCTCGTTAATCAGCTTATCGTTATTAGGGATAGTTTCATTTTCTAATCTTGCTAATAATGAATTTACTCCTACCTACGCAACTAGTGGAGATTCTTCTTCAAGTGAAGTAGTTAAAGATGACCGTCAGGAAACAGGTTGGATTGTCCCTATCAGCATCCTTGGTGGCGTTACTTTAATTGGCATTGGAGTAGGCATATATTATTACGTTCATAGTAAACGTAGATAGTAAAATCATTAAACTAGGTCATTTGGCCTAGTTTTTTAATGCTTAAAAATAATATAAAAGTTTATACATTTATTTTATTAATGAATATTGAAAAACCGGGATTTTTACTTTTTAGTTAATATTATAGAGAAAATAAAATCCCTCAGTAATCAAACTGAGGGATATATATTTTATAAGTTTTTAACACCAGTTAATTCAACGAAGTGTGGTAGTGTTTCACACCAATCACAGAATGTGTGCCATTCTTGTAATTTATGATATTTTCTTTGAATATACATTGTTTTTAATTGTTGATAGTTAGTGGTCATTGTGGCCCCTAAGCAGAAACCACATGGTAAGGACGCTACTAATTCGCGCCACAAATTAATTTTATTAGGATCATCATCTGATGTTTCTTTATATTGTTCAATTAACTTATTCATAATAGCGATTATTTCTTTATTTGTATCGCTGACAACTTGTGTCTCAACATTAAATTTTAATAAACAATGCATTGTGGATTGACTAGAAACAAAATCAAACCAGTGATATCTTTGCGCTTGTTTCCACCAATATAAAGGAGCTGTAACATCAAATTGAACAATAATGCCTTTAAGAAAATTATCGTGGCCTAAGCCGTTTCTACAACTGCCTAATTTACTAGCGCGTAAGATATCTTTTTCACTGACTTCTCCATCATCAATGACTGTACGCATTGGATTGCCACTTGCTTTAAACGCTTTATCTAATCCATATACACTTGTGTGTTCAATCTTAAATTCCATATTATTTGCTCCTAACTATTTCTAACAGATTTTCATATAACGCTAAACGAGTGAGTAATCCTACTCCACCTGGAACAGGAGTTTGTAATCTTACAGGAAGGTTAATAACGGCGTCACCGTGTAATCCGTTTTCATCTCTAGAAATACCAACATCAATAACCACTGCAGTGTCTTTATATTTAAATCTTTGATCTAAGAATCCTTGCTTACCAATTGCGACAACAATAATGTCTGCATTTTCTATATAACGATACATATCTTCAAATTTAGTTTTGGAATGAAGAACAGTTACATTGGCACTTTCTTTTAATAATAATTTGGCCATTGGTTTGCCGACGATATTACTTCTACCTAAAATAACCGCGTTTTTACCAAGAATTTCAATATTTTCATGATGCAAGTAGTTCATGATACCTTTTGGTGTACATGGTGATAATGAACTTAATGGATGAAATCCATCAACATCTTTCTTTGGTGAGACCGCTAATTTAACTTTTTCTTCATCAATATGTTTTGGTAATGGCATTTGCACAATAAAACCATCATGGATATCGTCATTATTTAATTTTTCAATTAATGCTAATAATTCTTCTTCTGTAGTTTCTAAAGGTAGTTTAATTAAATCAGCGCTAATGCCTAATTCAGCAGCGTCTTTTAATTTACCTTTAACGTAAGCTTTACTAGCTTCATCTTCATTTATTTGCACAATGCCAATACATGGTTTTTTGACCATTGTTTCAACAAGTGCTTTAATCTCTAATTTACGATCTTTAACGTATTCTTTAATAGTCATAATTAATATTTGATTTCTGGAATTCTTCCTTCATAATGACGAAGTTTAACACCAGCTAATTCAAGCATTTTTAAAGAAGCTTGTGTGCCAGTTGTGTCTTTATATTTATTATCTAAATAAACTAATTCTTTAATACCTGTTTGAATAATAGCTTTTGTGCATTCATTACATGGAAACAAAGTAACATATAAAGTACAACCTCTTAATGCTGCCCCATTACGCGTATTTAAAATTGCGTTAAATTCAGCGTGGCAGACATATAAATACTTATTATCTAAGCCTTCTCCTTTATTCCATGATAATTTGCTTTCGTCACAGCCTATAGGCATTCCATTGTAGCCAATTGAAACTACTTTGTGGTTGTCATCCACAATACACGCTCCCACTTTTGTGTTTGGATCTTTGCTGCGCATCGCGGAGAGCATTGCGATGCCCATAAAGTATTCATCCCAATTAATGTTACTCATATTATCGTTATTCTAACAAACAAATTTATTGTAGTAAATATATAATATTTAATAACATAACATTATCTTGTTATATGTTTACAAATTCATTACAATAAAAGCATGGATTTCGTCGGTATTGATAAACTTTCATTATTAGATTATGAGGACAAAATTTCCGTGGTCTTATTTGCTAAACCATGTAATTTTAGATGTCCATATTGTCATAATGGTTTAACTGTTTTAAAAGCTGATGAATATATCTATTTCGACGCTATTTTAGATTATTTAAAGTCTCGAATTGGTTTAATTGACGCTGTGGTAATTTCGGGTGGAGAACCAACTTTATTACCTGATTTAAAAGAAAAGATTAAAGCCATTAAAGAACTCGGTTTTTTAATTAAATTAGACACGAATGGAACTCATCCAGAAGTCATTAAAGATTTATATGATTCTCATTTAATTGACTATGTCGCAATGGATATTAAAAATTGTTTAAAAAAATACCCTGAGACAGTTAATTGTAAACAAATTGATTTAAATAAAATTTGTGAATCTATCAAGTATTTGCAAACTTGTGGTATAGATTATGAATTTAGAACTACATTAGTAAATGAATTCTTTGATATAAATGATATTCGCGATATGGCGGAACTTCTTAAAGGTAGTAAAAGATTATTCCTACAAAAATTTGTGGAACGTGATGGTTGCATCAAAAAAGGCCTTCATGAAGTTCCTGAAGACCTTGCTAAACAATATTTAGAAATATTAAGTAAAACGGTAGATAATGTATCACTCCGCGGGTACTAAAGCTTGAAGATATCGATTAATGTAGACAGAAGCGATGGATGCATCGCCTAAAGCAGTCACTACTTGACGGATATCTTTTTTTCTTGTATCTCCAACGGCATATACACCTGGTAAACTTGTTTCCATATTAGCGTTAGTTAAAACAAATCCTTTAGGATCTAATTCAATTAAATCACGGAATGGTTCATTCTGCGGAATTTGCCCAATCGCCACGAAAACATTATTTGTTTCAAAAACTTCTTCTTCTTTAGTTTGTTTATTAAAGAATTTTAAACCCTTTAGTTCATTTTCCCCAATAAATTCAGTTAAAGAAACATTGTATTTAACTTTGATTTTAGGGTTATTTTCAATTCTTTCAATTAAGATTTTGTCACCAAATAAGTGATCAAATAAGGCAAAGACATTTACTTGTGGGCAATAGTTTGCAAGTAACAAAGCGTATTGCAATGCAGTATTTGCGTCACCAATAATATTTACTTCTTGTCCTTTATAGAAGGCTCCATCACACACTGCACAGTAAGAAATTCCTTTACCCACTAAATCATCTTCGTGTGGTAAATTCATTTTTCGATGATGACAACCATTAGCTAAAACAACTACCCAGCTTTCATAAGTGTTGTAGTTAGTTTTAACCACGAACTTTTCTCCAATTTTAGTGATTGATTCTACATCTTCAAGTTCAAACGCTGCACCCATATCGGTGATTTGTTCAAACATTTGATCACTGTATTCAATGCCAGAAATGGCTTTTATACCTGGAATGTTTTCTAGTTTAGGAGAAGTGGCCATTTGACCACCGAAGTTTTCTTTTTCTAGAATTAAGCAGCTTCGTCCGTTTCTTAAAGTATTGAGGGCCACGGCCATGCCGGCAGGGCCACCACCAACAATAATTACGTCGTACATAAAATTAATTTACGCTTTCAATATATCCTTTGATGTTAGAAGCATTTTCATAAACATCATATGAATCGCCATTTGGCACGATAAGGGTAGGTGCTTTCTTAACGGAATAGGCTAATGTCTTTTCTTTTTCTTCTTCTGCATCAATCACGACATATTTAATGCCTGCTTTGTCTAATAACATTTTCGCCATTTTACAATTTGGGCAGGTTTTTGTCGCGAATAATAAGATTTCATTTAATGTTTTTGGTGTTTCAATAACATCTTCTTTTTCTTCTTTG
Source organism: bacterium (assembly GCA_963619935.1). Lineage (GTDB taxonomy): Bacteria > Bacillota_I > Bacilli_A > RFN20 > CAG-826 > RUG13091. Next base: position 6,794 of record CAVEYA010000027.1, read on the forward strand.
TGAGAGGCTAAACCATTCACTAAATGACTATTTTCTGGTTCATAAACTTTACGGTCATGGTATTCGGCAGTCTTACCATCATTCCAGTTTTGTACTGGGCGGTAGTAGCCAGTAATACGAGAATAGACTTCGGCTTTTTGACCACATTTTGGACATACAAATTGTTCACCTACTAAATAACCGTGTTCTTTACAAACGGAATATGTTGGAGACATTGTGTAATATGGAATGTGATAGTTTTCCGCAATCTTACGTACAAAGTTCATACATGATTTCCATGATGGTAACTTTTGTCCTAAGAAGCAGTGGAAGACTGTACCAGATGTATATAATGTTTGAAGTCCATCTTGGACATCAAGAGCTTTATAAACATCTTCAGTATAACCAACTGGTAAGTGAGAAGAGTTTGTGTAATATGGTGTTTTGCCATTTTCATTAGCAGTAATGATATCTGGATACATTTCCTTATCATGCTTTGCTAAACGATAGGCAGTAGATTCTGCTGGTGTGGCTTCTAAGTTATATAAGTCACCATATAATTCTTGGTAATCAGATAATTTAGTTCTCATGTGGTTAAGAACCTTTTTAGTGAATTCAACACTTTCTAAATGTGTTAAATCTTTTCTTAACCATCTAGCGTTTAAGCAAGCTTCATTCATACCTACTAAACCAATTGTGGAGAAGTGGTTATTGAATGTTCCTAAGTATCTCTTTGTGTATGGATATAAACCTGCTTCCAATAAAGTGGTAATTGTATTTCTCTTCACTTTAAGGGAACGAGCAGAAATATCCATAATACGATCTAATCTGGAGAAGAAGTCTGCTTCATCAACCGCTAAGTAAGCAATTCTTGGCATATTGATTGTGACGACACCGACAGAACCAGTAGATTCACCAGAACCGAAGTAGCCACCAGATTTTTTACGAAGTTCACGTAAATCAAGTCTTAATCTGCAGCACATACTTCTTACATCGCTTGGTTCCATATCGGAATTGATGTAGTTAGAGAAATATGGTGTACCGTATTTTGCGGTCATTTCAAATAATAACTTATTGTTTTCTGTTTCACTCCAGTCAAATGTCTTAGTAATGGAGTAAGTAGGAATTGGATATTGGAATCCTCTGCCATTTGCGTCACCTTCAATCATGACTTCAATAAATGCCTTATTGACCATAGCCATTTCTTCGACACAGTCTTTATATTTGAATGGTAATTCCTTACCACCAACGATACAGTTAAGTTCGGCCATATCGTTTGGCACAACCCAGTCTAAAGTAATATTACTAAATGGTGCTTGTGTACCCCATCTTGATGGTGTATTAACACCATAAACAAAGGATTGGATGCATTGTTTAACTTGTTTATATGTTAAATGATCAACTTTGACGAATGGTGCTAAGTAAGTATCAAAGCTAGAGAAAGCTTGAGCGCCAGCCCATTCATTTTGCATAATGCCTAAGAAGTTCACCATTTGGTTACATAATGTAGATAAGTGATTAGCAGGAGAAGAAGTAATTTTACCTGGTACTCCACCTAAACCTTCTTGAATTAATTGTTTTAATGACCAACCAGCACAGTAACCAGTTAACATGCTTAAGTCATGAATATGAATGTCAGCGCGCTTATGTGCGTCTGCAATTTCCTTATCATATACTTCGCTTAACCAATAGTTTGCGGTAACTGCACCTGAGTTAGAAAGAATTAAACCACCAACAGAATATGTAACTGTGGAGTTTTCTTTAACTCTCCAGTCATTAATCTTTAAATAGTTATCAACAATATTTTTATAATCTAAAGTGGTTGATTTAAGCTCACGTAAATTTTGATGTTGTTTACGATAGATGATGTAGCTTCTTGCAACATCTACATAACCAGCTTGCACAAGAACAACTTCAACTGAATCTTGAATGTCTTCAACATCGACTGTTTCGTTCTTCACTTTATTATTCACTGTAGCGGTAACACGTAACGCTAACATTTGAATAATTTCTGGAGTGTAAACCTTATGTTCGGCGACAAAAGCTTTTTCAATTGCTTTTTCAATTTTTTCTAATTTAAATTCCTCAATTTGGCCACTTCTTTTCTTAATTTTTAGCATGTTTCATTCCCCCATATTTTATGATAAAAAACATTAATATTAATGTTTGTATTATTCTATGAACTCCTTAACTAGCTTTGTCAAAGTTTCATGCTCTTATTCTATATAAGCGTGTATGTGATATAAAGCATTTTTTTGATAAATTTATACACTGTCTAAATTTTGAATTTTATTACTTTATTTAGTTTTGATTTTATGCTTAAAAATTTAAATTTTTTGGATTCAAAAAACTTTCCTTTTGTTGGTTTAACCTATTTTAATT
>CAVEYA010000028.1:0-1114 GCA_963619935.1 bacterium
TAATAAAACCCCCTATCGATGATAGAGGGCTTAATTAAATTAATTTAGTTAATTACGCTAATGAGTTTGTACAAATGTATTTAGAAAGATCAAATGCCTTTAAAGAAACATTTTTATATTTCAAACTTAAATCTATATAGTAAGCAGTTTTTTCTTCTACTACATCGCCAGCATAGTTGCTACCACCGTTTGCTTTGAAGACTTCTTTGCTTTCTGTAGTTTGGTCTACTTTACCAATAAATTCATCATCTTTAACTTCAATTTGAACTTTCGTAACATGTTTGGAACTTGTGTCGCTAATTTCATCACTATCTGTAGTTTCATCGGCAAAGACAAATGTTAAAACATTATCATCAACATAGTATTCATATTTCTCTTTGGAGTCTTCATTATAAGTAATAAAACCTTCAAACATAGAAAATGTATAACCTTTTGCGTATGTTTTAGCCAGGCCATCAAAGAATTTAGCTTTGCCTTCATCGGTAACGGTTGTCATTTCTGAATATGTTTGTGTGTTTTCGCATGCATTAACAAGTGTGCCTTCATTTACTTGATACATAATATCAGAATCAGCTTTTCCATTTTCCTTAGTGTTTTCAACCTTACCATCAGAGATTGAATATTTTTCTTCTACGCTATTAATGTCATTGTGTGTAGAAAAAAGTAAAAGTGAATTGTTTTGATCAAATTGAACCTTTGCTTTACCATTCAAGACATAATTTGTGACAAATTTTTTGCCTGAATGTGCAACTTGAGTGGTTTTATTAGAACTCATCGTCGCTTTAGCATTCAAATCATAAGAGCCGATTAAATCATCTTTTTTATAAGCTGCATCAGCTTCTAATGCAGTATATTTTGTTACAAAATCAGTGTATTCGACTTTATTTTTGTAAGCTTTTAATTTAGGAGCGCTTACTCCTCCTGAAGTATTACATCCTGCTAAAAAAGTGGCAGTAAATAAAACAGGTAAAATTTTTTTAATTTTCATAACTTCTCCTTTGAATAATATAAATCTACTTTTAGTTTAACATATAAGTTATTTTTTACAATATTTTTTTATTTTTTACAAATATAATGAATAAATAAGATAAGTTGATTTAAACACACTATAATG
>CAVEYA010000028.1:1124-9823 GCA_963619935.1 bacterium
CTATAATGAGTGAATTTGAAAATAAATGCCTTAAGAAATGGCAGTTATCACTAACACTTATCATAATTAATTGCTAAAATAATTGCGTTCAATAAAAAGGAAGTAAATAAAATGAAACAAATTTTAGTTGAAACAAGCGCAAGACATGTTCATGTCACACAAGAAACATTAGAAATCTTATTTGGCAAAGGCGCAGAGTTAGAAGTAAAGAAAATGCTTTCTCAACCTGGTCAATTCGTTTCCAATCAAAAAGTACAAGTAGTGGGCGAAAGAGGTGCAGTTACTTGCTCTATTCTTGGTCCATGTAGAAAAGCTAACCAAGTTGAATTATCATTCACTGACGCTAGAGCGGCAGGCATTGTTGCTCCTGTTCGTGAATCTGGTGATGTAGCTGGTTCTGCTCCATGTAAATTAATTGGTCCTGCCGGTGAAGTAGAAATTAAAGAAGGCGTTATTATTGCTAAACGTCATATTCATATGACTCCTGCTGATGCTATTGAATTCGGTGTGGAAAATGGTCAAATCGTTAATGTCCATGTTAATACCGGTAAAGGCAGAGACATCGTCTTTGGTGATACAGTTATTCGTGTTAGCGATAAGTTTGCTTTAGCAATGCATATTGATACAGACGAATGTAATGCTGGTTCATGTGCTGGTGTGGTTTACGGAGAAATCGTTAAATAATTATGGCCGTTACCTCTATTAGTTTTAAACCAGAAGGCGTTTGTGCTCGTGAGATGATAATCGAACACGAAAACGGAATTATTGTTTCAGCAAAAGTCGTCGGTGGTTGTAATGGTAACTTACAAGGCATTTGTAAATTAGTAGTTGGAATGCCTGTAAATGAAGTTATTGATCGATTAAGTGGCATTAAATGCCGCGGTTCAAGAACTGGTGAAACTTCTTGTCCAGATCAATTAGCCAAAGGTTTAAAGAAAATCTAAATATATAGACCCAAAAAACATCAATTGGGTCTTTTTATTTTATTAAAATATCGTTATACTAAATACACTTATCAAGAACTGTGAAATAGAGAATGAAAGATCACAGTAGCAACTCTCAATCGAGTAAGTGCTCTTCTCTAGCAAGGTCCCACAACCTTGAACGATGAGTAAAGGAAAAATGATATATTATGCCTTTCCATTTTGTGGGAGGGCTTTTTTATTAGGAGTATATATGGCTAAAGAAAAGATTTTATTTACTAGTGAATCAGTCAGTGAAGGTCACCCTGATAAGGTTTGTGATCAAATTTCTGACGCAATTTTGGATACTTGTTTATCCCAAGACAAACACTCACATGTGGCGTGTGAAACATTCGCCACAAATAATGATGTGATTATTGCTGGTGAGATTACTACAACTGCGGAAGTGGATTATGAAAAAATTGTTAAGGATGTCTTAAAAAAGATTGGTTATGATAGACCAGAATTAGGCACTGACTATCACACTGTTAATGTAGAAGTGAAGGTTAAAAAACAATCGCCAGATATTAATCAAGGTGTTAATCAAAAGAAACCAGAAGAACAAGGAGCGGGTGACCAAGGTATTATGTTTGGCTATGCCACTAATGAAACTAGTGGTTATATGCCTTTAGCAATTTCAATCGCCCACAAGTTAGTGAGAGAAGCAAGCAACCAAAGAAAAGCTGGTATTTTCAAAGGCGCTAGACCGGATATGAAATCCCAAGTCACTATTGATTACACCAATCCAAAAAATATTAAAGTAGACACAATTTTGATGTCAGTGCAGCATGATGACAATATAAATATTGATGAATTCAAAAAATACATTCATGAAAACATTATGCAAAAGGTCGTTAAATCATTTGGTTTAAATACTGATTTTAAATATTTAATTAATCCTACCGGAAGATTTGTGATTGGCGGACCTGCTGGTGATACAGGCTTAACTGGTCGTAAAATTATTGTGGATACTTATGGCGGTAGTTCAGAACATGGTGGTGGAGCTTTCTCCGGAAAAGACCCATCAAAAGTTGACCGCTCTGCTGCTTATATGGCTCGTTATATCGCTAAAAACTTAGTGGCGGCAGGTGTGGCAGATAGGTTACAAGTGCAACTAGCTTATGCGATAGGTGTGCCTGAACCATTATCAATCGCAATACGTACATATCACACCGCTCATTACAGTGATGAAAAAATATTAGAAGTGATTCATAAAGTATTTGATTGTCGCCCAGGTATGATTATTAAAAACTTCTCATTACTTGAACCTAATTTTAAATATCAAGAATTAACTAATTATGGTCATATGGGTAGACCTGACTTAGACCTTCCATGGGAAAAGCTTGATAAAGTAGAAGAAATTAAACAATTATTGAAATAAGGCACGGAAACGTGTCTTTTTCTTTAATTAAGTATTTTTAGATAAAAATTACTAAAATAGCGAAAAACACTATACACTTTAACTTTTTAAGTTATAATAAAAGTAGATGATACGAGCTTTCTAGTTTGGGAAGGGAGGTAATCATATGAAGTACCAAATTATCGGAAAAAACATTAAAATCACTGAGGGCATTTCCTCTGCCATTGAAAAGAAGCTTGGCAAGATGGATAAATATTTCCTCATTAATGACGAAGTTGAATGCCGTGTTGTGTGTAGCGCACATGAACGTGATCAAAAAGTGGAAATCACAATTTTCTTATCACAAATGCCTTTAAGAGCAGAAGTTAAGAATGAAGATTTATACGCTGCGATTGACTTAGCAGTTGATAAACTCGAAGGGCAAATGCGTAAAATCAAAACCAGAATGGACCGCACAGACCGTATGGGTTTAGCGGAAGCGATTGATTTTGAACAAGTTCAAGCAGAAGAAGATAGTAAAGAAGAAGATGTCGTTGTTCGTGCTAAATCATATTATTTAAATGCAATGACAATTGAAGAAGCGATTACTAGAATGCAAGCGCTTGACCATGATTTCTTCTTGTATCTAGATAAAGAAGATGACCGCATTTCTGTTGTTTATAACCGTCGTGATGGTGGTTATGGCGTTATCCAAGCAGAAAATCCAATTAAATAATCCATCATTAACTAACTAAGCGGGCTCATTAGAGCCTGCTTTTAATTTGCTTTTATCTTATTTCGGTGTTTCTTTTTACTTTTCACTCGTGTATAATGCACTCGTATGTGCAAATTACTCGCGTGTGATTTAGATGGAACCTTGTTCTTTCCTCGCCAATATAGACGATGCATTAGTAAGAAAAATGTTAAATTTTTAAGAAAATGGATCGACGCTGGTAACAAATTAGTGTTAGTCACATCTAGAAGTCATGAATTTACGAATCGGTTAGAAGTAGAAATTCAAAGACCGTATGACACAATTAATTGTACTTCTAGCCAAATCTATCATGATGGTAAACTAATTCGAAACAAGTTTATGCCAAATGATCAAATCGAAGGAATCTTAGGTAAGATTGATAGCAAATATAAGCCTAAAGCCTTCTTAATGACCACCAAGAATTATCCTTGTTTGATTAATAATCCTGATAGAGTAGGAAAAGTCTTGCTATTTTTCTACCGTATCTGGTATTGGTTCCAATTTAAATATCGTGAACCAAGCGTGGTCAGTAATGAAATCTTCCAAGAAGAACTAAAAAATGGTGAAGTTTATAAAATTATGATGTTCTTCGGCTTCGGTAAGAAAAAAAGTGTTCTTAGCAAAGCTATTAATAAAGAACTTCGTGAGAACTTCCCTGAGATTGAGTCTTCCTGGACCAGTATTGTAAACGAACTAACACCACATAACTGCAATAAGGGACATGGTATTGAAAAATATTGTGAAGCCTTAAATATAAATAAAGACGATGTCTATGTCGTCGGTGATAGTGGAAATGATATTAATATGTTTAATACATTCCACGAACATAGCTACTGCTTAGCACATGCCTATCCGAGCGTGAAGAAATATGCGAAGCATGTTATATCACGAGTCTATAAATTAGACAAACTTGTATTGAAAGGAGTTAAATAATTATGAACCAAATGAATCAATACATTTTCCAACTATACCAATACCTTCTCGCGTTAAGAAGCACATTGGAATACGCACTTGATAAAGAACACGATCCAAATCTTTATAATAATCGTCTTCTTATCTTAACTAAAGGTATCGAACCAGGGTCTGCCTTAGGTAATTTCTTTAATAACGAACAAAATAAAGAACAAGGCGACAAGATTAAAGAAAAATTGCATAACTTTTTAGCAGATGTCTATAGTAAAGACTCTACAATTGTTAAAGTTCTTGAAGATGGCAAAATTAGAGTAGACCACACTCAACACATCAAATTATTTGATGAGGTAGTAGGTTTACAAGAAACCATTAGAGATATCGTTTTCTTACATTTAAACGCTGCAAAACAACGTAATGAAGAAGAAATTCCTGTGACCGAAATGGTGGTCGCTGATGAAAGATTAACTCGTTTAGTTATCGCAATGCTTCTCTTTAGAGAATTCCAAAAATCCTTTGGTGAATTCCAAAAGGCTGTTGGTGAAGCACAAGGTAAAGCCACTCCACAATCTAACTTCATTGCCCAAAATGAATTAAGCAAATTATCTAGTTTAATTCGTTTCTCTCGTTCACACACTCATATTATTGATAATGCCACTTTAGATTTACTTGATGAAGTTAATCAACAATTAGAAATGGCAGAAGGTCGTCGTGAAAGAAGAGACAATAAAGGTTTCGGCGAATTATTTAATGATTTAAATAAACGTCTTAATGAAGCAGTAGGTAAAGCGGAACAAGATTGGGCAAATCGTTACAATGCGATTGTTAAAGAAGTCCAAGATCAACAAGTTAATAATCAAGAAGTTAAAGCTTAATTTCTGAGGAGAAAAATTTATGAAAATCAAAGATCCAAGCAAAAAGAAAGTTAATAAGAAATTACCTATTTCTGTTTTTGAATTAGTTTGGTATATCCTTCATGGGGCAGTTGCTGTTTGGGGACTTACCTATATGGTTTTAGGCTTAGTAGCGGAAAACTTACCAACTAAAGCCGAAGATACTGGCTTAGTCAAAGCTAACGCTGATTTTGCAAAAACCTTTGGTTTAGACTTCTTGGGCTGGGGCTTAATCATCCTTGCTATTGCGGCAGTCTTAATTGTAATTTGCTTATTGGTAAACGCTAATAAATCTGATCGTCAATACGAAAAAGAAACTAGACGTGCTCAACGTTTAGCGCAAATTGAAATTGAAGAAGCTAAAGAAGATGCGGAAGCTGACGCTAATAACCAAGCGGTAGTGGAAGAAAGCCCTAAAGCTGAATAAATTTATTTAAAAATAAAAGTGATGCGTTTAGTTGCATCACTTTTTCTTTTGCCGCAATACAATCTATTGTTCTTTCTTTTTTCTTACAATATAAATTAATGAGGTAGATAAAATAACTAAGGAAACGACCATAATGGTGATTAAACCGTTATTATTAGATTCATTAATTAATAGCAATTTGCCGTTATTAATAGCTGCTCTATTCATAAAGTTTTCATATCCATATTTACTAACAATATAGTCATATCTAGCAACTACTTTTTGAATATCGCTACCAGATTCGATTTGTTCTATGGTATATGAAGCATTAGTAAATGTACTTTGTACATCTTGTGATAAAGAATTAAATTTGTTTTTTAATACATTCCAAGAATAACCACTGGCAAACGCTGGTGAATTAACACCTGTTTCATCACACGTAATTGCGGTATTGAAATCGCTAACAAATTTACTTGCTGTATATGTGGTAGTTGAATCATCAACATATTTATATAAATCAAGATCGTAGTTAGAACTGCCTTTAGTATATGCTTTAAATGCACTATAAGTTTTTGAATAACGTAACCCTCTATTATCGCTTGTAGTAAAGGTAAATGCCCCACCGTTAGAACCTTGGCTGATTGTGTAACTATAAGCTGTTGAACTTATTTCCATAGATGTACTATTTCCAGTGTATGAAACATAACCGGCACTAGTTTGAATAGTGGCACTTGTTGAACTAACAGTGATAGTAAAAGCATAATTAGCACCATCAGAGGCAGTAATTTGATTATTAGCAACTGTCAAAGCGGTGGCAGTAAATTTATCGCTTGTAATTGTGTTAGACATGCCATAAACAGCATTATTATATGGTGAAGCAATTACATATGTGCCACTAGATAAGGAATCTGTATAATCGATTTTTTCATAGTATCCTTCATTTGGAGTCTCACTAGAATCTCCAGAGTTGATAACACTAACTTTACAAGTTGCGGTAAAACCACCAACATGGGTAGTAGCAGTTATAGTTGCGTTTCCAACTGCTTTTCCTGTTACTAAACCTGTTTCTGAAATAGTAGCAATAGAACTATCATCAACTGACCATATAACTGCTTGATCAGTGGCATTACTCGGCGAAACACTTGCACTTAGCTGTGAAGTTGTTATGCCCGCTAAATCGATAGTAAGTGAAGTTTTATCTAAAGATACACTAGTTGGATAAATTACTTCTTGTTCACTAACATAACTAAAAGTAATACCGGAAAGGTACGCTCTAGCGGTCGATGTTTTAATTTCGATAGAAGTCACACTAGTAGCGGTATCAAATGTGTATGTAGCAGAGCCTTCAGAAGGTGTAAAAGATAAAACACTAGTAGCATCTCCATTAACATATAAATCTAATGTTCCAGTATCTGTTCCATATTGTGCGCCAGTTAGTGTAATACTCTTAATTTTCTTTTCGCTTAATGTAGTGGAGGTAGTAAACGCCATATCTCCAATAACGGAACTAGTACCAAATTTAATGCCTGATTTACCAGGATATATTTTTGCTAGTGTAGTAAATTCACTAATATAGGCTGAACCGACACTTATTTGATTATTTATTGTTGCTGTCGTTAAAGATGTATTAGAATCACTTGAATTTGTTTTAAAAGAGATGGAATAAGTACCAATAGTTTCACTAGAACTAGAATTAGTGACCATAACTGCACAACTAGCAGTAAATTTTCCATCATCAGTTGTAGCAGTTATATTTGTGGAACCTTCCGATAAAGCAGTAACTAGACCATTATTGACTGACGCAACAGCGGAATTAGTGGATAACCAAGTAATATTTTGGTTAGTTGCATTGTTTGGCGTGATCGTAGCGGTAATTGTACCTGTTTTAGTACCATTTAAATCTAAGGATAACGATGTTTTATCTAAAGATATGCCACTAACCGCAATAGAAGCATTACTCACAGTTACTGCACAACTTGCTGAATAAGTCGTTCCATTTATTGTTACGCTCGCGCTAATCGTGGTAGAACCCGCTTTAACACCAGTGACCACGCCGTTATTGACGGTCGCTATAGCAGTATTAGCGGATTTCCAAGAAATAGTAGCGGAACTATGGGAACATGTAGCGACAAGAGTTTCACTATTCCCCACTGTAATTGTGGTTTTAGTTTTATTCAATGAAATGCTGATATCTTCAGTTGAACTTGAACGATATCCATTAATTACATCTTTTGATAAATCAGCGTAACCTGTAGGAGTAGCGTCATAAGTAGTTACTCCGCTTGCTATACCCCAAATGTAATCTACCCATTCTGGGTAATCTACGAATGGATTACGGTTATATTGATAATTATTATAAATAAGATTATTACGATGAATTTCATAATCATCGACTGGATCAAGCTTATGCCAAAGTAATAAATCATGTAGAACACCCATCGTAACTGGTGTGGTGGAAGAACTTTGTGCTGATTGTTTATCAGTAACAGCGTTTTCCATTGCTAAAAATGGATCTTCGTTACTAATTGTTTCGTTACCAGAATAATTGTTATAACACGCTGCCATATAGAAACAAGCACGAGCAATATCACCTTTATCACAATCTTGTGGTTCAAAAACATTGCTAGAAGCACTAGAATCAAAAGTAGATGTACCCAATTTATTCTCATCATTATATTCATATTTACCAATTGAACTGGCAGTGCTGACATAGCCAAATGGATAGTTATTATGTAATGCTTGATTGACATTGCCATCTGCCGCCATTAAATGGTGAATATCATTATAGGCAGGGCCTTTTTTGTTATTATCTTTATCATCAAATCCACGTGAATTACACCAAACGTGTTCGCGGTTAATACCGGCTGCACTGTGGTCAGACCAAGCTTGAATATATCCACTAGAATTATCATGTTCACGATACATTGCGTGAACATATGGATTACTACCGGTATTAGAAGTAGAAGTGCCATATGTATAACCAGTAATTGTTTCGTTACTTGCATCATATGTGCCAGAAGCACTAGAAGCAGGCGAAAGGGACCAATCTCTATCACTTATTTCATAAATTTTCCAAGCAGTATCGTAATTATAATAAGTTAAGTTATGAATAATCTCTCTTAAATTCTTTAAAAGATTAGTGCCCTGTAGTTCGTTCGCGCTTTTACCATTTAAGCTAGAATAATAAGATTTAATTTCATCGTTAGTTTGGTCATGAAGATTAATTGTAGTAGCTAAGTCAGAACTACTACCCTGTGTCACTGTTGTGCTAGCCTCAGCTTTATTTGTGTTGTTATTAAATAAGGCCACTCCAGTGGTCAATAAAGACATTAACGATAAAATAGAAATTATGCTTGCGCCGCAAACTTTTGTTTTATGCATATTGTTACCTATGTTTTTAATATACTTTATTTAAGCAAAATAAACAAATGTTTAT
>CAVEYA010000029.1:0-6540 GCA_963619935.1 bacterium
CTTAACAAGTAAAAATATCTATTTTGATACCAAAACAGGCACGAAAGTCAATGAATACCTTGAAGGTAGTTCACTTGATAAAGAAGATACTTTTGATGCCTTAAAGGTGGCAAATTTATTGAAAGGCATTCATTCTAGTAAAATCTTATCTAAAGAAGATTATCATCCTTTTGAAAGATTCTTTAATTACGAAAAAGAAGCTAGTTTATTTACCAAAGATTTTGGTGAACACTACCAAGAATTAAAAAATGTATTATTAAACAATCAAAGCTTCTTAGAATCACAAGCAAAATGTTTATGTCATAATGACGCACAAAAAAGTAATATTGTCGACTCATTAGGTCACTACTACATTATTGATTTTGAATTTATGGCTAATAATGATCCAATCTATGATATAGCGGCATTTGGTAATAACAAAGTATCCGAAGGATACCAAGTATTAAATGTGTATTTTAATAACAAGCCTTCATTAGAAGAAAAGAAACGTTATTATTTGTGGCGAATCTTTATTTCTCTCCAGTGGCATAATGTCGCTTTAATTAAGCATTATCGAGGAGAAGGCAAAACTCATGGGTTTAATTTCTTAGATATAGCAGCTTTCTTTATGAATAACGCTTTAGAGGCTTATCAAGGACTATTAGAAATTAAATAATGATTTTTATAATCATATTAGTAAACATTTAAATAAAATTATGCTAATATCTTTACCGGTAAAAAATTATGGATGATACTGAAAAATTAATTATTGCAACATTAGATAAAATCAAATTCTTCCTTCAAAAAGAAGGCGGAGACATCGAATTTGTTTCTTTTAAAGACGGAATTGTTTATGTCAAAATGCAAGGAGCTTGCCAAGGATGCGCTTACGCTAGTGAAGAAATTAAAGGCTTAGTCGAAGTTATTTTGCAAGAAGAAGTTCCAGGCGTTATTGAAGTTCGTCAAGCTGAAGAAGAACAACTTGGGGTGTAGCCAAGCGGTAAGGCAGCGGACTCTGAATTCGCCATTCACTGGTTCGATCCCAGTCACCCCAGCCAATATAAAAATAAGATATAAAAAGCACTTCTCAAAGTGCTTTTTTTAATTGAAACGTGATGATATTAAATCTTTAAAAATTTAACTATATGTGCATTAAAGCAAAATATTTTCTTTGCGATTAGCAACGATATAACCTTTTCGATTATAAACATCTACGCGATTATAAGTAATTTTGCCACCATCAGGTTCTTGGAATACTCCACCCGCTTCTTCCACAATAATTTGACAAGCCGCAGTGTCCCACTCTTTGGTGCCTGCACTCATGCGATAGCTTAATTCAGCTTTACCATGTGCAATACGACATGGCTTTAAAGAAGAGCCAACTTTTGCGACATGTTTAATTTTATCTTCATGTTTTTCAATCAAAGCGACTTCCTTCTCGTTTGTGTGGAAAACACTACATAAGCAGGTTAAATCTTCTAGTTTATCATTAACATGGATTTTTTCGGTGTGATTGCCATTGCGGTAAAACGCACCTTGGCCTTTGGAAGCAAAATATACTTCACCAGTAGTAGGCACAACAACTACGCCAACGACTAATTCATGTTTATACGCTAATCCGATATTTGTGGTAAACCCACCATCATGGGCAACAAAATCTTTTGTGCCATCAACTGGATCAACAATCCACACATAATCATTAAGTAATCGTTCTTTATTATCTTCCGATTCTTCGGTTAAAAAAGCATAGGTTGGGAATAATTTATGCAAATATTCACGAATCATTTTATCGGCAGTTTTGTCTGCTAAAGTGACAGGAGAATTATCTTCTTTAATTTCAACATCAAAACCTTTATTGTAGATTTCCATGATTTTTTCTTTAGCAAGAAGGCCAGCTTCAATCGCGGCGTTTAATTCTTTTTCCCACATCTTAATGTTGCTCCTTTAAATATTGTTCGGCTAACGCGTCATAGCGGCTAATAATGTCATTAATAACCTTATCATCCATATTTGGTATTGTTGCGCCAGAAGCTAACATGTGGCCACCACCACCAATACTGTTTGCGATTGGTTGAACTGCTGGTCCGTTACTTCTAAATTCGCAATGGCATGATCCATCTTCATTTTCAGCAAAAGTACACCAAATTGGATATCCTTCTAAATTAGCTAATAAATTAATCATTCCAGCTGCTTTATTAGCGGTTATATTATATTTGTGTAAAATATCTTTTTTGAAGGTTAAATATACCACACCGTGAGCTGTCTTTTGATAGTTCGTGTAAATATATCTTTTTAAATCCATTTGTGCTTCTTTAGTCTCATTTAAAATGCGATTAATTTCTTTTGGATTTGCCCCGTTTTCGCAAAGGAATGTTGCTTCTTTAAAAGCTTTTGGAAAGTCTTCAATAAATTGGAATCTTCCAGTGTCAGTAACTATACCAAGATATAAAGCAGACATTATTATGCTATCAAATTTCCAATTAGCTTCTTGAATAAATTCTAAAACTAATTGACAGGCTGAATTTGCGTGTTCATCCACAACAAATTCGCCTTGTGTAAATTTCCCATTTTCCACATGATGGTCAATTTTTATATGCTCTTTAGCTAAAGAGATTCTTTTATCTTCAGAACGCGAAAAATCATTCGCATCAACAAGAATTGCTAATGAGTTTTGAATAATTTCATCATTTACAGTATCTGGTTTTCCTAAAAAGTCAAAGAAATCAGGCAATCCAGATCCCACCATGTAAACTTTTTTATGGGGATAGTTTAATTGTATAGTTTTTTTCAAAGCTACTTCAGAACCATAGCAATCACCATCAGGATTAAGGTGTCCAAAAATAACAATTGAGTTATTCTTTTCAATCTTATCTTTTAGTTTTTCAAACATTATTAATTTTCGCTTTCTTGGCCTTCAGAATTTTCATCACCATTGTCATTATCGTCATCCTTAGTTGGATCTTCAAATGGCTTATTGTAATCTTCTTCGTCTTTCTTTTCTTCTTCGTCGTCGTTAGCAGATTCAGTAGTGTTGATTTCGTTATAGACATCTCTCATATCAATATGAACCTTATCAAAGGTTTGTCTTTCTCTTAAATCCCAAGTATTGTTACCTAATGTAACAAAACGACCATCAAGCATTAAATCGGTGTAGAATTGAGCAACTTTGTTATTTTTGGCTGTTTCATCTAGACCAGCTTGTGCTGCAACATAATCCCAAACTTCATTAAAAGAGAGGGCTTTTTTGCTTGTGCTTATTCTTTCATAAGCATATTCTAAAAATGATTTTTCCATATGTTCTTTTTCTCCTTTACTACATATGTTCTGGTGCACTTACTCCAATTAAATTAAGTGCGTTTTTCATAACTTGTTTGCTCGCTAAGCAAAGTGCTAAACGAGATGAACTGACTTGTAAATTATCATGGTCAATAACATGACATTCACTATAAAATCCATGAACTAATTCAGCTAATTCATGAATATAATTGGTAATTTTATAAGGCGCTCTTTCTTTGGCGGCGTCTAACACCACATTTGGGAAACTAGCTAAATGCTTTAATAAAGCGATTTCGCTTGGCATTTCTAATTTACTAGCTTCTAAATCAATAGGTATATCTTTGCCTTGTTCTAAAATAGAACATAATCTAGCATGAGCGTATTGAGCGTAATAAACAGGGTTATTTGAACTTTGTTCAATCGCTAAATTCATATTGAAATCAAGATGTGCACTAGCTGCTCTCATAGCAAAGAAATAACGCATTGCATCAACACCAACATCTTCGCAGATTTCTCTTAATGTGATCGCGTCTCCTGTTCTCTTACTAGCTTTTAATTCTTTTCCATCTTTAATAAATCTCACCATTTGGATAAGTTCAATTTCTAACGCATCGCTACTATAACCATGCATCATTAAAGCGGATTTCATACGATTAATATAGCCATGATGGTCAGCACCTAATACATCAATTAATAAATCAAAGCCACGAGACATCTTATCGACATGGTAAACAATGTCAGGCATAAAATATGTGTAATCTCCATTGCTCTTCACAATAACTCTATCTTTATCATCTAAAAATTCGGTGGTTTTCAATACTTTTGCGTCACCATCAGAATAAATATATTTATCAAGATAAACTAATTCTTTTTCAATCGCATTATTGCTTCTAACTTTAAGTTCGCTAGAAAAGACATCGAAAGAAACACCAAAAGTTTTTAAATCTTCTTTGATTTTATCTAATTCAATCGCCATACCTCTTTCTTTAAAGAAAGGAATAGGGTCTTCCATATTTAAGGCTTTGTCACCAATTTCATCAATAATTTTTTGGGCCACAAACTTAATATCTTCCCCATGGTAGCCATCTTCTGGGAAAGTACAAGGAATACCTAAAATTTCCTTATAACGGGCATCAATTGATTTAGCTAAGTTATTAATTTGGTTGCCAGCATCGTTAATATAATATTCACGAGTGACATCATAACCCGCAAAGGAAAGAATGCGACATAAAGAATCGCCAATTGCTGCACCACGAGCGTGGCCAACATGCAAATCACCAGTTGGATTAGCACTGACAAATTCTACGTCAATCTTAAAGTTTTTCTTTTCACCTCTACCAAAATTATCACCATCGGTAACAATTTTCTTCACGATTGGTTGTAAAGAATCGTGTTTCATAAAGAAGTTAATAAAACCTGGGCCAGCAATTTCTACTTTATCAATGCCACTAAGGTCTAATTTACTAATTAAAAGATTAGCAACATCTCTTGGACTTTTTGCCAATAAACGGCAATGTTTCATAGCGGCATTAGTAGCGTAGTCGCCATGAGCGGTGTCTTTAGAATGTTCAATCACGATATCATTTAAAGTGACATCCACACCTAATGCCTTAAAGGCATTTTGAATATTTATTTTTAAACTTTCAGTTATATCCATAATTTTTCCCCTATTTTTCAATTAATAGAACTGATGAAGTCGCTCTTACTGCTATGCCTTCACCAATCGCATCGCATTTCTCATTTGTACCAGCTTTAATTGAAACATTTTTAATGTCTGTTTCTAATAATTTAGCAAGATTATTTCGCATATCTTTAATATACGGTCTTAATTTTGGTTTTTCAATTTCAATTGAAATATCAACATTATTAATTTTATAGCCTTCCTTATTCATTAAAGAGACAACTTCTTTCACAATTAAGGCACTATTCATATTTTTATATTTTGGATCAGTGTCTGGAAAATGAGCGCCTAAGTCATCTAACGCTAAAGCGCCTAAGATACTTTCCGCCACCGCGTGATAAACAACATCACCATCAGAATGAGCAAGTTCGCCCAAAGGAAAATCAATCTTTACTCCAGAAAGGATTAAGTCTCTATTTACTACTAAACGATGTATATCACTAGCCCAACCAATTCGCATAATTATTTCTTTGTGACGTTAAATTTAAAGAACATCACATCTCCATCTTTTGGCAAATAGCCTTTGCCTTCAGTTCTAAGTTTACCAGCCTCTTTCACTGCAGCTTCATTACCTAATTCATGTATAGCATCATAACTATAGACTTCCGCACAGATAAAGCCTCTTTGGAAATCAGTATGAATCACTCCCGCGCATTCTGGAGCAGACATCCCGTTTACAAATGTCCAAGCACGACATTCATCACTACCAACAGTAAAGAAAGTTGATAGATTTAGCAATCTATATGTCGCCTTAATTACTTTCGTTAAACCTGATTCAGTGACGTTTAATTCTTTGAGATATTCATTTCTATCTTCACTAGATAAACTAGATAATTCGCTTTCAATTTCCGCTGAAACAGGAATTACTTCATTATTTTCTTGATGAGCATATTCCACGACTTTTTGATAGTTATTAGCATTGGCTAAATCCATTAAGTCTTCTTCACTCACATTTGCGACATAAATGATTGGTTTTTTTGTTAATAAATGATAACTCTTAACAATATTTTCTTGCTCTTCAGTTAAGTGCACAATGCGAGCAGGTCTTCCTTCAGTTAAAGCTTCTTTTAATGGATTAAGAACACTCATTTCTAAAACTGATTCTTTATCTTTCAAGATACGAGCTTTATTTTCAATCTTTTCAATACGCTTACTAACAGTGTCTAAATCCGCCATCACGAGTTCAAGATTGATTACTTCAATATCGCGGATTGGATCAACTCCACCTTCAACGTGAATGATATCAGCGTTTTCAAAGCATCGAACAACTTCTACAATTGCATCACATTCACGGATATGAGCCAAAAATTGGTTGCCTAAACCTTCTCCCTTAGAAGCGCCTCTCACTAAACCAGCAATATCATAAAATTCTACTGTCGCAGGAATAGTTCTAGCAGGTTTAAATAAGTTAGATAAAAAATCTAATCTTTCATCTGGCACATTCACCACGCCAGTATTTGGGTTGATCGTGGCAAAAGGATAGTTTGCCGCTTCAACATGTGAATTCGTAATTGCGTTAAATAAAGTAGACTTACCAACATTTGGTAAACCGACAATTCCTGCTTTTAATCCCATAATAATAACCTCTTAAGTCCGCCATATAT
>CAVEYA010000029.1:6550-7130 GCA_963619935.1 bacterium
TTGTTTATTGTTTTAATGCTTCAATTGGGTTAAGTTTATTCATTTTTTTCGTGATGATTAAAGAAGAAAATACCGAGATAAAGAAAGCTAATAAAAACATGTAAAGTAACGCAATTGGAGAAAAGGAAAAAGCTAATTCTCCGCCAGTTTGTTGGTTCATTTCAAAAGCAATAATAAAAGAAACTAAAAATAATTCAACCGCCGACATTAAAAAGGAAAACAAGCACATTATTACACTATGTGTAAGAAGGAACTTTTTACTTTCTTTTTGATTTACACCTAAGCACCTTGCTAAACCAATATCTTTCTTATTTTCTAAGACGTGTAAATAATTACAAATCGATAATAAAATTGTTGATATTACTACCGCAATTAAAGAAAAACATGCTAAAGCAATTTTTAAGTAACTACATACTTTGTTAATGCTTTGGTTAATTTCACTCATTGGATTGCTAATCGTTAAATGAGGAAAAGCTTTTTTCATCTTTTTAATCGTCGAATCGATATCTTTTTCATTTTTAACATCTAAAGCAATCGTGTTTACTTGCAAAGAATAAGCGGAAATTCCGAGGCGTGATTG
>CAVEYA010000030.1:0-19628 GCA_963619935.1 bacterium
GTGTTATTTCTATTTCTAGTTTTATTTATTTCAAAAAGAAAGTTACTAAGTAGATTTACTAAAATTTTATAAAGCTTTCCTATTAGGAAGGCTTTTTTATAATTGCTTATATTTAAAATATTGTGTAACTTATAACAAAGGTTACTTATGGCAGAAAATATAAAACCATCCATTTTAAATAAAATTCTCAAATCAATTTTAGCGGGAGCGCTGATTTCAACGGCTGGGGTTATTTATTTAAATTGTCCTAATAAAATAGTGGGAGCGTTCCTTTTTAGTGTTGGTTTATTAGGAGTATTCTTATTAGACGCAAATTTGTTTACTGGTAAGATTGGCTATGTTAATTCTAAAAAGACAATTTTAGATAGTATGCTCTTTTTAGTTATTAATTTAGTTACTGCTTTCTTAATTGGCTTATTATATCGCTTATATAAAGGTGAAGTTTCAACCGCTTTTGATTCAAGAATGGTCAAGCAGTGGTATCAATTATTATTAGACGGAATTGGTTGTGGAGCGTTAATTTATATTGCGACTGAAAGTTATAAACAAATGAAATCAATCATTATTCCAATTATCTGTGTCGCAGGATTTATCCTTGCTGGCTTTGAACATAGTATTGCGGATGCTTTCTATTTCGGTGCCTCTTCATTATCTTGGGAAGGTTTACTATATTTATTAATAGTTATTGTTGGAAACGCGATTGGTAGCTTAGTAATTAGATTTTTACAAGTCGGTATTAATAAATGTATTAAGAAATAGTTTCTTACTATATAAACTTATGTGGCTATGGTGATATGTCACCTTTTATTTTTGACAGATATATTTCTATCGCTTAAAATCTAATTAAAGAAAAATATTGGAGTGTATTTATGATAAATAAATGTTCTAAATGTGGATTTGAAAGTGAAGGTAATAAATTTTGTCCTAACTGTGGACAAAAATTAGTTGACGAAGAATTAAATTTAGAAATAAATGAACAAAAGACCGCTAATGAAAGTTCTAAAAAAGGCAATTTTGCTTTAGCTGGAATGATTATTGGCATTGTAACTATTTGTTTATGGTTCATTGTTTATGTTAGCACTGCATGCGCAAACAATACTGATAATGCCGCTTCATTTAAATACACAGCATATTCATTATTAACTGTCTCATCAATTGTTGGCTTAGTATTTTCTTGTATTGGTGTTAGTAATAAAAAAGGCTTTGGAGTGCCTGGTATTATTACTAATGCTGTCGCAGTATTGTATTTATTAATTTATTGGTGCATATATTTCTTAAATGCTTAGAATTGATTAAAAAATTATAAAATCTTTCGTTAAATCGAAGGATTTTTTATTTTCGAGCATTTTATTTTTAATTAAAAGAAATATGTGTTATATACTAATAGCGATAAGAAACATAGTTTCAAAGGAGTATTTATGTTAAAAATTGATATTATCTCGGGATTCTTAGGGGCTGGCAAAACAACCTTAATCCGTAAATTATTTGAATCAGAAAAAATTAAAAATGAACAAGTCGTCATTATTGAAAATGAATTTGGCGAGATTGGCATCGATGGAGCATTCTTAAAAGATGCAGGCATTAAGATTAAAGAAATTAATGCAGGATGTATTTGTTGCTCCTTAGTGGGCGATTTTGAAAAGTCCATTGTGGAATTAAATAATACTTATCACCCAGATAGAATCATTATTGAACCTTCTGGAGTAGGAAAATTATCCGACATTATCACAGCGGTTAACAAAGTTAAATTAGAAGTAAAGATTAATATGTTAGTCACTGTTGTGGACACTAAAAAGGTCAAAATGTATTTGAAAAACTTTGGTGAATTCTTTAATAACCAAGTCTTATACGCAGACACAATTGTGTTAGCGAAAGTGGATACTTGTAAAGAAGAAAATATTGAAGAAGCAGTGGAATTAATTAAGCAAGTAAACGAAAAAGCAAATATCATTACCACTAATATCAACGAATTAGATGCGAATAAATTAGTGGATTATCTTGAAGAAAAGGCTTCATTAAGAGATAAATTGATTGTCGAAACTGAAGAAGATGAAGAATGTGATGATCCAGATTGTTGTTGTCATCACCATCATCATGAACATGAAGAGCATGAATGTTGTCACCATCACGAACACCATCACGATGACGATGAAGAAGAACATGAACATGAATGTTGTCATCATCACCACGAAGGGGAAGAGCATGAATGTTGCCACCATCATGACCACGAAGAGCATGAATGTTGTCATCATGACCATGACCATCACGAACATCATCACCATCATGGACATGACGCAGATGAAGTGTTTACCTCTTGGGGTATTGAAACACCACGTAGTTTCTCCATTAATCAATTAGAAGATTTCTTAAAAGCATTATGTGAAAACAATGATTTAGGTATTGTTTTACGTAGTAAAGGTATCTTAAAAGCAAGTGATAATAATAAATGGTACTATTTTGATTTAGTCGCCGGCGATTATCAAATTAGATTAGGCGAACCAGATTATACAGGACGTGTTGTTGTAATTGGTTCTCATTTAAATGAAGACAAAGTTAAAGAATTGTTCTTAAAGAGATAAAAGATGAAAAAAATACCAGTATTTCTTGTGGGCGGTTTCCTTGATAGTGGGAAAACTAGCTATATACTTCATACTTTAAAAACTGACTTAGAAGGTAGGCAATTAAAAACCCTTTTAGTCTGTGCGGAAGAAGGAGAAGTAGAATATGACGAAGAAACATTAGATGTCACAAACACGGTAATTCGTTATATTGAAAATTTTGATGAATTTAATGGAAAAGCATTAGATGATGCGATTAAAGAAGTTAAACCTGATCGTATTATTGTAGAACTTAACGGGATGTGGGATATTGGCGAAGTACAACTCCCAAAATCTGTTAAGTTATTGCAAACTATTCTCTTTGTCGATGGTGTTACTTTCCCCGTTTACTTCAATAATATGCGACAAAAGTTCAATGATATGATTAAAGTCGCACAAGTGTTATGCTTTACTAAAGTAAAAGATAAAAAAGAATTAGAATCATATCAAACGGCATTAAGGCTAATTAATCCTAATATGTCTTATTTCTTAGTGGATGAAAAGTATCAAATCAGTGAAGCTTTTGAAGCTCCAATACCTTATGATATTGATTCTCCAATTATTACCATTAAAGATGAAGATTTTGGCTTCTTTTATATTGATTCTTATGATAATCATGACCGTTATGAAGGAAAAATGGTGGAATTTGATTGCTTAACTTTTGTGAGTGACAAATTTACTGATCATACTTTCTTGGTGGGAAGATGGATTATGAATTGTTGCCAAAACGATGTTCAATTATTTGGTATACCAGCGAAAATAGCGGGTCAAGATTGTCCAGTAAAAGACCAAGAATGGATTCATATTGTAGGAACATTAAATTATGAATTTTCTGAACAATATAATGAAATTGAATTATTTATAACGCCAAAAGAAATTACTCCTATTCCGGCAAAAGAAAAAGTATTAAACTTAACCCCAAAACAATAATATGGAATTAAAATTACAAGACTTACCATTTCAAAGAATTAAAGAAAAGATAAAAACTATTGAAATGCGTTTAAATGATGAAAGAAGAGAAAACATTCATCCAGGTGAAATATTAACTTTGTTAAATCAAATCACTGGTGAAACTTTAAACGCGGAAGTAGTGAAAGTTGAACACTTTTCTAATTTTATTGAGTTATATAAGCGTTACGATAAAAAAGAATTAGGATATTTAGAAAATGAAACCGCAGATGCGGACGATATGTTAAAATTCTACAAAGTAGAACAAATTAATAAATATGGAGTATTAGCCATCAAAATTGCATTAATTGAAGAAAAAAGAGAGTATATGAAAGAAGTTAGCAATCAAACATTAACTGGCGAAAGAGCAGCCTATTCTTCTATTGATACAGAATTTATCAATTGCACTTTCAAAGATGGTGAGTCTCCATTAAAGGAAAGTAGACATATATCTGTTAAAAACTGTGCTTTTAAATGGAAATATCCTCTTTGGTATATTGATGATGTGGTGGTAAAAAATACTACTTGGTATAAAGAAAGTCGAAGTGGTGTTTGGTACACTAAAAACATTACTATCATTGATAGTGATATTAATGCGCCTAAACAATTTCGCCGTTGTGAAAATTTAACGATTCGTCATAGTAATATTCCAGATGCACAAGAAACACTATGGGCATGTAACAATGTGATTATTGATAACATGTATGCCAAAGGCGATTACTTTGGTATGAACTGCAAAAATGTCAAAGTCTATAATCTTCATATTGATGGTAATTACTGCTTTGATGGAGCAGAAAACTTAGAAATTCATAACTCTATCTTTAATAGCAAAGATTCCTTTTGGAATTGTAAAAATGTAGTTATCTACAATTCCGTGATTAAAGGTGAATACTTAGCGTGGAATAGTGAAAATATCACATTTATCAATTGCGAATTAGAATCTAATCAAGGACTTTGCTATATTAAGGGAGTTAAACTCATTAATTGCAAAGTCAACAACACTGACCTTTGTTTTGAAAGATGTTCAGATGTAGACGCTGAGATAATTACTCAAGTAATTAGTATCAAAAATCCTTATAATGGCGTAATTCGTTGCAAAGGATATGATGAATTAATATTAGATGAGAAAGTAATTGACCCTAGCAAAGTCAAAATAGAGATTATTTAAGATGTACGATTTTGATCAAATAATAGACCGTAAAAATACGAATTGTTATAAATGGGATTTATATCCAAATAAGTTACCAATGTGGGTAGCGGATATGGATTTTTCTGTGTGCCCAGAAATTTATCAAGCATTGAAAGAAAGATTAGATAAAAAAGTATTTGGCTATAACATAATTCCTGAAGATTGGTATGAAGCTTACATTGCTTGGTGGTCAAGAAGACATCATTTTAATATAAAAAAAGAATCGCTATTATTCTCAACAGGTGTAGTTCCAACGATTTCTAGTTGTGTAAGAGCCTTGACCAAAAGAGGCGATAAAGTTTTAATTCAAACCCCTGTTTATAATATTTTCTTTAATTCCATTATCAATAATGGAAGAGAAGTGTTAGAAGCTCCTTTAGTGTATCAAAATGGTGAATACCATGTTGACTTTATCGATTTAGAAAATAAGTTAAGTCAAGATGATGTCACAATGATGATTTTGTGCAATCCTCATAATCCAGTTGGCAAAATTTGGGATAAAGATACTTTGTCAAAGATTGGCGAATTATGTTTTAAACACCATGTAATTGTAATTAGTGATGAAATACACTGCGATATCACTAAACCAGGAAAAGAATATATTTCTTTTGGTAGTGTGAATGACACTTGCTTAAATAATAGTGTGATTTGTTTAGCGCCAACAAAGGTATTTAACATTGCTGGCCTACAAACTTCTGCGATTGTAGTGAATAATCCTGAATTATATAAAAAAGTTTATAGAGCAATTAATAATGACGAGATTGCTGAGCCTAATAGCTTTGCTATTCAAGCTGCAGTAGCTGCTTTTAACAAAGGTGAAAAGTGGGCAAATGAGATGCGTGAATACGTTTTCTCTAATCGTGAAATTGCTAAAGAATTTATTCAAAAAGAATTACCAATGTTGCATTTAGTTGATGGGGAAGCAACATATTTATTATGGGTTGATATTAGCAAAATTTGTGATGACGCAACTAAGTTGACTGATTATTTAGAAAATGAAGTTGATTTAGTGGTGGCTAGCGGCAATAAATACGGCTCTAGTGGAAAACACTTTATTCGTATTAATGTTGCTTGTCCAAAAGCGTTATTAACCGATGGCTTAAATAGATTAAAGAATGGTGTGAATAGTTTTATTAAGGGAAAGTAGTATGTGTTTCTTTAAAAAGAAAAAAAGAGAATTTATTAATTCAAAATTCCGTCTTGGTGAACGAGTTTCTTATTATAATTATCGCGAAAATTTAATTATTGGCACGGTTTATAAAGTTTATAAAATTGATAATCATATTTATTACGATATCGATGTCGCAGGCCAATGCCCTTATCGTGATTACAAAGTAGATGAAGATATTATCTTTATTCAAAGCAAATAAAATAAGCCAATTGAGAAACTTTCTATATTAGTGAAGAGATTTATTCCTAATAACAAGAAATATTCCTAGAATTAACAAAAAATGAGATTATGGCTCATATTGTTTTATTAAATTAGATATAATCTAGTCATGCTTGAATGGTATTGGATTGTTTTAATTGTTATCGGAAGTATAGTTGCTAGCTATCTTATATACCTAGTAATTATTTCTTTTTATATGGTTCATGCCTTTTGCCATCCACATTTTGACACACGTGAAAATAGAAAGAAATTAAACCATTCTTATGGCTTTGATAAATTCGCAAAACGTTACCAAAGAAACGACATTACTTTTAAAATGTCTGATGGCTATATAATTCATGGAGACTATTCCTTGAATGATCCACATAAATTTATCATCTTTGTTCATGGGCACGCTTCTACAAGAGAAGGTTGTATAAAATACACACAAGCGTTTTATCATCTTGGCTATTCCTTGATTCTTTATGATCAAAGGTCACATGGCGATAATAAAAGAAGTCATGTTTCGATGGGTTATCAAGAAAGTAAAGACTTAAATGAGATTATTAATCAAGTTAAAGATAAATTTGGTAACGACATTGAAATAGGTTTATTCGGTGTTTCTATGGGTGGGGCCACCACACTTTTACTGACACAGTATAGACAAGATATTAAATTTATTGTTTCTGATTGCGCTTTTGCTTCTTTAAAAGATATGTGTACAAGTAAAGTGCATCAGCATCATGGAATTGCACATCATTTTAATCCATTAGTGAATTTTCTTTTTAAATGTAAATATCATTTTTCTTTTAAAGATGCGGAACCTTATAAAGTATTACAAAGTAATACTATTCCGGTTTTATTCATACAAGGAGAAAACGATCAAACAGTTCTTGTTGCTAACGCAACTAAACTTTATCAAAATAATAAGGGCCTTAAACGATTAGAATTATTTCCTTTCGCAGGGCATGGGCAATCAATTAATAAAGATAAACGTCGTTATTTAACGATAGTAGAAGAATTTATTAAAGAAGTAGGAGAAAAAGAAAATGGCGAAGCAAAAAATGGATGAATATAAAAAATGTAAATTAATGTATAGCCTGGAATTTGTTATCATTGCGGTCGTTTTTATCGTGATTGGTGTATTAAAGATTTGCGGTGTTTGGAACTATAACGAAATTAGAAAAGCTATTTTTAACTGGGTAACTATTTTTGGTGGTACTTGGATGATTATTGATTTTATTTGGGTGTTATGTTCCAAAAAGAGAAGAAAAAAGAATTCACTTCTCGATAAAATATTGCAAGTTCCTTTAGGAATATACCTAATCGTATTTGATCTACTTTGTTTTCTCTGGAATGGACAACCAGAAAAGTTCTATCAAATTGGTATGCCAATGGCCTTCTTCTATATTGGAGTAATTTATACCTTTGAAGGAATTTATCACTGGTTTCATCCAGTTCCAGCAGTTATTCAAATGGGTGTAGATATTGAAAAAGCAAAGCAAGAAGAACTCGCTAAAGCAGAAGAAAATGAAAATAAACAAACCGAAGGACAAGAAGAACCTAAAGAATAATATAAAATATTAAATAAGCCTCTTAAGAGGCTTTTTTTATAAGTTATAAAGAATTCTTCCTAAACGGATATGAGTGGCGCCTTCTTTAATTGCCTCTTTATAATCACCGCTCATTCCCATTGATAAATATGGGATTTTTATTTTATAAGTTTTTTCTAATTCATCTCTTAAAGCGCTTAGTTTTTTAAATTGATTTTCTAATGATAGTGAATTACTAGCTTTGACCGCCATCATCATTAAACCAACAAGACGAATATTTGGTAGTTTTAAGACTTCTAACACAAAGTCATTTATTTCATTAAGGGGAACGCCGTTTTTATTTTCTTCATTGTTAATTGAAACTTCAATAAAACAATTTAACGGAGTAGTGCGGTGTTCATTAATCAATTTAGCTAACTTTATCGAATCTAATGAGTGCAAATAATCAATTTTATTGATTACCGATAAAGCTTTATTCCTTTGTAAGTGACCGATAAAATGCCAAGTAATGTCTAAATCTTTTAATTCCTCATACTTACTTAAAAAAGAATCAACGCGGTTTTCGCCAAAATGATGAACGCCAGTATTAAATAATTCTCTCATATCACTAGGGGAGATATATTTTGTTGCCGCGACCAAAGTAACGCTATGAGGAAGTGTATGAAGAAATTCTTTGATGTCTTTTCTAACAATATTATTCGACATACTTAATACGCATTGTAACGCTTTCTTTACTCATCTTAGTAAAAGTTATTTCCCAATGGAACTTTTCACCATTATCCATGTTCTTTACTGTTTTACCTGTTTTACTTAAAAATTTAGCGTATTTACTAAAAGTAAATTTATCACCTTCAAGAAATAAATCGCTCTTTTTTAAATAGTGGCGGTCATTATTTGTACCAAAGGTATCTTCGCCACCTTTTTGAATGATAGTTAACAACTTATAATCTTTACATTGCTCAATCCCACCTTCATAGGCTAAATAGTCATAACTGTTATTTGCACCATGAGTGACATTTTCATATTTAGCGATATCTTCTTTAGTTTTAATTTCTTGACTGTCCATATCATCAACAATCAAGACTTCTTTATTATTTTCATTTCTTTTGTTGCTGCCAAACACTCTAGCGTCGACATGATATAAACGCACACCATATTCTCCAAGAGCAGTTTTCCAATTGCCATTCCAATCTTTTTGGTTATTACCAAAAGGTGAGAATAATTCAATTAAAAAATATTCATCATGAGCAGATCCGTTCCAAGTCTCATAATTGGCAGGAATAATTAAACAATCACCATTTAATGATGCAGCGGATATGGTAATTTTAAAGTTCTTACTTGTGCCATCTACAACATATGGATTAACCCAACCCATTGATAATTTAGAAAACGAATTCCAATCAAAGACGTTGTGCGATTGCATATCTGCCTCGCCTATATAATCACGATTAGAATTAGTGGTATAGTCGTAATAATCTTCTAAGCCAAAGATATGTCCTTGTTCATGAATCGCGGTAATAGAATCATCTACAAATCCTATTCCGCTGATCGAATAAACATTAATCATTGGCTTTTCCACTGTTCCTTGACGATGTGTATAAAACATATGTGGCCATAAAGCATCATTCCAATTGGTGCTTGTGTAATTTGTAATTAAATGGATGTTATCAATACAGCCGTCTTGATTTAAGTCATATTTTGACCAATCGATATCTTTATAAGTATCATAAACAAAGTTTAAGGCATCATCCATCATGTCCCATAGATAGGAATAATCATTATCAGATTGAGATAGAATTTGTTGAATTGTGATAGTGCTATTTTGATATTGTTTAGAAACAAATCCGGTAATATTGATTTTGTTAAAAGAAGCTGTTTTATAATAGCTTGCTAAAGAGTTTTCTTCACCAAAATAATAGTCTTTAACATCATTTAATTTATTAGAATTCCATGAAGTAATATACTTAGTATATCCAGTAGTGGTTGAGCCCACAAAAGAGATAGGTATAACAAGCATTTTTACATCTCCAGAAGATGGAGCGTAAGAACTCTTTAAGTCGCTTGAAATGAAACTCATTGATTCAACCTTATGATAGCATGATCCTTTATTTGTTGAACAGCCAGAAACTGTAATTACGCTAGCGGTTGCAGCTATTAGTATAAATAATTTTGCGAGACTCTTTTTCATCGTTAACACCTACTTATAATTGAAATCATATCACATATTTAATTGTGTTTCACAATTCAGAGGTGTTCGTGTAAAATATCTTTGTATGAAAGGGCAATAAATTATAGCGATTAGTTTTACTTACTTCGTATTTTAAGCAGTATTAAACGGTTATAAATTTAATTCCTTTTCGTTAAAAATAATGATATTATATTAAGTCAAATATAATTTGGCTTAAATTAGGAGGTCAACCTTTATGGGACAATTACTTGCTAGTACCGGTACATCAGTTACAACAATTGATCAACAAATCGCTGAATTCTTTAATAATAATTTTGGGCTTGGTGGTTCATGGAGCTGGGGCAATTTAATTCTCTGCGCAATTGCTATTCTATTGTCTGTTATTTGTTGTGGTTTAGTCGGCATTGAAAGAGAAATAAAAGGTCGATCTGCTGGTCTTAGAACACATCTCTTAGTTGGTGTTGGCTCTTGCATTATTATGATTATTTCTATATACGGATTCCCATCATCAATGAATGATAGAGACGCCGCTAGACTTGCTGCGCAAGTAATTGCTGGTGTCGGCTTTTTAGGCGCTGGTGCAATTATTCATGCTCAAGGTGGTATTAAAGGATTAACAACTGCTTCTACTATATGGTTAGTAATGGCCCTTGGCTTAGCTTGCGGTTCTATGAATTTTGTCTTAGCTATTGGCGGTACCGTGATAGTAATGATTATTCTTGTTTCCTTTAGGAAAATTGAAAGAATTGCCACAAAAAAGAATCCTATGGTCATTATTTTAGCTAAGAGCGATGTTCCTTTATTGTCATATGTGTTAGACGTTGCTAAACAATTCCAATGCGAAATTGCAGAAACACGTAGCCAAATCGTTCATAATGGTATCGAAGAAAACATAGAATTAACATTCAAAATTGTTGATATTAATAAAAAAGAATTTAACATTAATACCTTTGTAGAAGCTTTAAGAACAAGAACTAACGCAGTTAACATTCAAGTTCTTAACCATCATTAATAATGAATAGCAAATTAAAACAACAAGCAATTGAAGCAAGAAACGCACTCCAAAACCATGGAGTGGTTTCTTTTCCTACGGAAACTGTAATGGGATTAGCGGTTTGCTATGATGATGAAATAGCGTATCATCGGTTAAACGAGATTAAACGTCGCCCAGAAGACAAACCATACACATTAATGTGTGCCAAAGTAGAAGATTTAGCCTCTTTTGGCGTGATTAACAACAAGATTCAAAGAATCATTGATAAATTCATGCCTGGATCAATAACTATTCTTATTAAGGCTAAAAAAGGCCTTCCAAGCTGGGTAACACATGGTGGAGATACGATTGGATTAAGAATTCCTACTAATGAAGAAGCTTTAGCCGTTTTAAACGAAATTAAAAAGCCTTTACTTGTGCCTTCTGCAAATAGAAGTGGAGAAAAACCGGCTCTTAATAGTGATGAAGTGAAAAAGGTATTTCAAGATGAGATTTCTATCATCGTGGATGGGGAAGCAAAACTAGAAAAAGCCTCTACAATTGTAAACCTTACTGGTGAGCAACCAGTGGTGGTTAGACCTGGTCCAATTAGTATTGACGAGATACTTAAAGTTTGGAACTACTAAAAGTATTAACCTACGAAAATTAACTTTGTTAAATAAAACTAAAAATATACTAATAATATACTAACAATAGGAGAAGATATATGGATAATTTAAAAAGTCTAATGGACAATAAACAATATGATTTAGTTTTAAAAATTACAGAACAATCTAGCGATGCTACATCATTGTTTTATCGTATAAGTGCTTTCCTTGCTACTGGTAAAGGAAATGAAGCGTTGGAAGTCATTTCTCTTAATCAAAAATTATTAGAAACTCAATTGCCTACTTTAATGCGCATTCATATTGAACTTCTCTGCTTGCTAGGTAGATTTGAAGAAGCGTATCGACAAGTTGATTATTATCAACAACTTCCTTATTTTTCACAAGAAGCAGAAGAGCTTTTAAAGAAACTTCCAGAAATTGTTCGTGAAGAAGAAAAGAAAACCTTATATGTTAAACCACTAAGTGATGATGAACTTAAGTTTAAACTTAAAAGTGATAAACAAGAAGACGTTTTACCTGCTTTAGACGCATTACGTGATAGAGAATTAAAACCATTCTATCCTGCTATTCAGAAAGTAATGCTAGATTTTCCTAAACAGTCAATTCGTTCTTTTGCTTTATTGCTTTTAGTGCAAAAAGAAGTAAATGTGCAATTTTCTTTTAATCATTTAGGAGAAATTATTAAAGTTAACCCTAGCAAAACTGAAGCTCCATTTGTGGGAGATGAATTTAATGACTTAGTGAAAAAAATTGGTGCAATGATGAAAGATCCTGCTATTTCTAATAACGCTGTTCAAATGCTTTCAACATATATTCTTTATATTTATCCCGAAAAAATTTCTTTAGATTCTAATTATATAATTAGAGCGTTTGAATTGATTGCTTGTAAATATTTGCAAGTTGAAAATCATAAAGATGAAAATCAAATTTGCAAAGAAAAAAATTTAGATAAAAAGACTTTCGCTGATTTTGTTAAACAAATTGAATCTGCCTTAGACGATTTTTAATATTTAAATACAATAAAATGTACAAAATTTATTTCGCTTAGTGTTTTTTATTGCTTGCAAGTATAAACTTGTTTATAATCAATATCGCACATGTTTGGAGGAAAAAATACATGGAAAGAAAAGTAACAAAGCTCGAACATTCACACGTTGAAGTATTAGTGACTGTCGATAGTGAATCCTGGAAAGCTGCCCAAGATAAAGCATTTAAAAAATTAGCAGCTAATGTCAAAGTTGATGGCTTCCGTAAAGGTAAAGCCCCAGAACATCTTATTAAAGATAGAGTTGACCACGTAAAGGTTTTAGATGAAGCAATTAATGCTTTATTACCTGAAATCTACCGCGATATTATTGAAAAAGATGGCGTTAGACCTTATGCTCAACCAAAAGTTGACGTAACAAAAGTAACTGATACAGAATTAGAAGTTAAATTTGTTCTTGTTGTTGCTCCTGAAGTGAAATTAGGCGCTTACAAAGGCTTAGAAATTGGTAAAGAAACAGTCGAAGCTACTGAAGAAGATGTCAACGCTGCTGTTGAAGCCACATTAAACGACAACGCCACATTAGTGGTTAAAGAAGATGCTGCTAAATCTGGTGACACAGTTGTAATGGACTTTGTTGGCAAAATTAATGGTGAAGTATTTGAAGGCGGTTCCGCTGAAAATCACGAATTAGTGTTAGGTTCTAACTCTTTTATTCCAGGTTTTGAAGATCAATTAATTGGTCATAAAGCTGGTGAAGTAGTGGAAGTTAATGTTAAATTCCCAGAAAACTACACCGCTGAATTAAAAGGTAAAGACGCAACATTTACTTGTACAATTCACGAAGTGAAAGAAAAGAAACTTCCTGAATTAAACGATGAATTTGTCAAAGAATTAAAACTTGAAGGCGTTGAAACTGTTGAACAATTTAAAGAACGTAAAAAAGCTGATGTGCAAAAGCAAAAAGAACAAGAAGCACACAACAAGTATTTAAACAAAGTGATTGACGCTGTTGCTAAATCTTCTACTGTCGATTTACCAGAAGAAATTATTAATAACCAAGTTTCTGCTCGTAAAAAAGATGTTGAAAACAGAATGCAACAATCCGGCTTAACATTACAACAATATCTTGATATTGTCGGCCAAAAAGAAGAAGACTTTATGAAAAAGTTAACTGAGGATGTCACTAAAGACACAATTAACTATTTAGTTCTCGAAGAAATCGGTAAAGCAGAAAACATCACTATTGATGATGCAACTTTAGAAGCTGAACTTACCAAGATTAGCGAACAATACAAAATGCCTTTAGAAAATGTTAAGAAAGCTTTAGCTAATAACATGGGCGAATTCGTAAATAATTTAAAGATGCAACGCATCGAAGATTTACTCTATACAGAAAATAAATAACAAAGTTATAAGGAGGAATATTATGGCTGATAAAAAGCAGACATTAACACTTCCACTCCTCATTGCTAGAGCATTAGTAGTCTTTCCAGGCAGTCAACAAATAATTGACGCTGGAAGGGCTATTTCCGTAAACGCGGTTAATGCTGCTAAAAATGAAAGTGATTCATTGCTATTTTTAACTACCCAAATTGAAGCTAGTAATGATAATCCTACCGATAAAGATATCTATAAAGTCGGTAATTTGTGCCGTATCATTGGTATTACTGAACGCCCTAATCATCTAAGAGTGCGCGTTGAGGTTATTGAAAGAGTTGAACTCTCTCAAATTTCTTTTGATAAAAAGAACGGTTATTTTGTAGCTACTGGTGAAGAAAAACCATTTACTACCCCAAATGCTAATTTAAATACCGCAATGATTAAAGGTATTACTCAAATCTTAGAAAAAATGCCTGGTGTTTTAGCAAGAATGCCAAAAACTGTTGCTAATCAAATTTCTAAAGGCGATAACGCAGTTAACATTTGCTATTCTATTGTTTCAAATATTGATGCTGAAACAGCAGTTAAACAATCCATCTTAGAAACCAATGATGCTTTTGAACTTTTTCAAAAAGCAGCTGGTCTTTTAAATGGTGAATCGGAAAAAAATAAAATTGAACATGATATCTCAGAGACAGTCAGAGAAAATTCGGAAAAAGCACAAAAAGAGTATTTCTTAAGAGAAAAACTTAAAGCTATTAAGAAAGAATTAGGTGAAAATCCCGAAGACTCTAATTCCCCTGATTCAATTTTAGAAAAATTGGATAAATATCCATACCCAGATAATATTAAAGCAAAAGTTAAAGCAGAAATTAAAAAATATGAAATGATGCCACAAGGCTCATTAGAAGCTGCTTTAATACAAAGTTATCTTGATGTCTTAATGAGTGTCCCATGGTGGCAAAAAACCGAAGATAATGACTCTTTAGAGAATGTTGAAAAGATTTTAGATGAAGACCATTATGGTTTAGAGAATCCAAAGAAAAGAATTATTGAATATTTAGCAGTTAAAAAATTGACTGGTAACTTAAAATCCCCAATTCTTTGCTTTTATGGGCCTCCAGGAACTGGTAAAACTTCTTTAGGTAAGAGCATTGCTCGTGCTTTAGGTAGAAAATTCTTTAAAGCATCCTTAGGTGGTATTTCTGATGAAGCAGAAATAAGAGGACACAGACGTACTTATGTTGGTAGTTTACCTGGACGTATTATTCAAGGTATGCGCAAAGCTGGTGTGACTAATCCAGTTTTCCTTCTTGATGAAGTTGATAAACTAGCAAGTTCATATAAAGGCGATCCTGCAAGTGCGTTATTAGAAGTTCTTGATCCGGAACAAAATACGCAATTCAATGATAACTATTTAGAAGAACCTTATGATTTAAGCGATGTCTTATTCATTTGTACTGCTAACTATTTGGAAAATATTCCTGGTCCATTAAGAGATAGATTGGAACTAATTCCATTATCTTCTTATACTGAACTTGAAAAAGTGCAAATTGCTAAAAATCATTTGATTAAAAAGCAAACTGAACTCAATGGTTTAAAGAAAAGCCAAGCTTCCTTTACTGAAGGAGCGATTAAATTAATCATTCGTTCATACACTGCAGAAGCGGGTGTGCGTGATTTAGAAAGAAAGATTGCTTCTTGCTTAAGAAAAGTAGCGGTTGCTATTGTTAAAGACCCATCTATCAAAACAATTAAAGTTGATGAAAAGAAAGTACGCGAATATCTTGGTGTGCCAATCTTTGAAAATAGTAAAAAGGAAAGTAAACCTCAAATCGGGGTTGTGACTGGCCTTGCTTATACTGAATTTGGTGGTGATATCTTACCAATTGAAGTAAATTACTTCAAAGGTAAGGGTTCACTTATCTTAACTGGCCATTTAGGCGACGTGATGAAAGAAAGCGCTTCTATTGCTTTAGACTATGTAAAGAGTAATGCAGAACACTTTAATATTAATCCTGATCTTCTTGGTGACATTGATATTCATATCCATGTTCCAGAAGGAGCGGTGCCAAAAGATGGACCAAGCGCTGGTGTAGCTATTACGACCGCGATTATTTCTTGCTTATCTAAAACACCTGTTAATCCAGATGTCGCTATGACTGGGGAAGTCACTTTACGTGGTAACGCTTTACCAATTGGTGGCTTAAGAGAAAAATCATTAGCTGCACTACGTAGTGGTATTAAAACCATTATTGTGCCAGAACAAAATAAGAAAGATGTAGATGAACTTCCAAAGGAAGTTAAAGAAACTCTTAATATTGTCTACATGAAAACTGTAGATGACGCGATTAAAGTAGCTTTGGTGAAGAATGATTAATTTTAAGAATTCCACATTTATCAAATCAGCACCTAGTGTGTCTGAAAGACCTTCGGGACAACTCCCGGAGGTTTTGATAGTGGGAAAATCAAATGTTGGTAAATCTTCTTTGATTAATGCTTTATGCCAAAAGAAATCTTTAGCGTTCACTTCTAGCAAACCTGGCCACACTAAATTATTAAATTATTACAATATTGATGAAAAATTCTATTTAGTAGACGCTCCTGGATATGGCTATGCTAAAGGAGGGGTGGATTTAGATCGTTTATTTGGCAAAATGATGGATGAATATTTTGACCATAATGAATATCTTAAATTAGTGCTTATTTTGTTAGATGCAAGAAGAGAATTTAAAGAGAATGACTTAGATATTGTTAATTTTCTTAAAGAAAATCAAATTCCTTATTTTGTGGTTATTACAAAATTTGATAAGGTGAACCAAAAAGAAAAAGCTAAATTAGATAAACATTTAAAGGAAATTGGTATTCTAGAAAATGTATTCTATACTTCTGCATTAGAAATAAAAACATTAGATAAATTAAAAAAATCACTTGAAGAAACGATTTAATCAATGACATTTTTAAAAGAAAATGTATAATTATGTTGTCCGTTGAAAAAGAGGAGTAACTAAACACTCTGATTATAGAGAGCTGAGGATGGTGGAAGCTTGGCATTAGAAATTAGTGAAGTCGCTTTAGAGGAAACGTTTGCCTGACGAAATAGGTTAATGAAGTGCGTTATTAATTAACGAACTAAGGTGGTACCGCGCAATTGCGTCCTTAGAATAGGACGTTTTTATTTTATTTAGGAGGACGTTATATGCTCGATAAAAGATATGACCCACATAAGGTTGAAGAAGGGAAATACGAAAATTGGAAAGCTAAAGGCTATTTCACTGCTGGTGATAAGACTAAACAAGCTTTTTCTATGGTGATTCCGCCACCAAATGTAACTGGTAAGTTACATATTGGACATGCTTGGGACACAACCATTCAAGATATTATTGCCCGTTATAAACGCATGAAAGGCTATGATATGCTCTGGCTTCCAGGTATGGATCATGCCGGTATTGCTACTCAAGCTAAAGTCATGGAGAAACTAGTGAAAAATGGTGTTGATGTAACCAAGATATCACGTGATGAGTTTTTAAAATATGCCTGGGGTTGGAAAGAAGAATATGCTAATTCTATCCATGAGCAATGGGCAAAAATGGGCCTTTCATTAGATTATTCTAGAGAAAGATTTACTCTTGATGAAGGTTTAAACTATGCGGTTAGAACTGTATTTGTTACTTTATATAATAAAGGATTAATATATCAAGGCGAAAGAATCATTAACTGGGATCCTGTCCAACAAACAGCGTTAAGTAATATTGAAGTTATTCACCAAGATGATCCTGGTCAGATGTTTTATTTCCGCTATCCAATCGTGGGCACTGATGAATATTTAATTGTGGCCACAACTCGTCCAGAAACAATGTTTGGTGATGCTTGTGTGGTTGTTAATCCAAAAGATGAAAGATACACAAAATATATTGGAATGAAGGTTATAAATCCTGCTAATCATGAAGAGATTCCAATTATTGCGGATGAATATGTTGATATTGAATTTGGCACCGGTGCGATGAAATGTACTCCAGCACACGACCCAAATGACTTTATCATCGGTAAAAAGTATAACTTACCAATGCCTGTCATTTTTAACAAAAATGCTACCATGAATCATTTATGTGGTAACTATGAAGGTATGGATCGTTTTGAATGCCGTAAAGTTCTTGTTGAAAATATTAAAAAAGAAGGCAACTTTGTGAAAATTGAAAACATCGTTCACCCAGTTGGCCATTCTGAAAGAAATAATTGTGTTGTTGAACCAATGCTTTCTAAACAATGGTTTGTGCGCATGCGCCCATTAGCGGAACAAGCATTAGCAAATCAAAAGAGCGATAATAAAGTTAACTTTGTACCAGAAAGATTTGAAAAAGTTTTCACCCAATGGATGGAAAATGTTGATGACTGGTGTGTTTCTCGTCAATTATGGTGGGGCCACCGTATTCCTGCTTATTATAATAAGCATACTGGTGAGGTTAAAGTTTTAATGGATCCACCAGAAGATATGGAAAATTGGGAACAAGAAAGTGATGTTCTTGATACTTGGTTCTCTTCAGGCTTATGGCCATTCTCCACATTAGGCTGGCCAAATAAGACTGCTGATTTTGAAAGATATTTCCCAACTAATGTATTAGTTACTGGTTATGATATCATTTTCTTCTGGGTTTCTCGTATGATTTTCCAATCTTTGGAAATGAATCACCAAATTCCATTTAAAGAAGTTGTTATTCATGGGTTAGTGCGTGATGAACAAGGCCGTAAAATGTCTAAATCATTAGGTAATGGTGTTGACCCAATTCAAGTCATTGACGAATATGGGGCTGATGCACTTCGTTATTTCTTAACTACTAACTCAACACCAGGACAAGATATGCGTTATATCCAAGAAAAAGTTGTTGCGGCTAGTAACTACTTAAATAAAATATGGAATTCTGCACGTTATGTGTTAAGTGTTTTACCAGAGAACTTCAAAGAAGTTGAAGTATGTGATAAAGATTATTCTCCATTAGATCAATGGATTGTTAATCGCTTAGAAAAAACAATTAAATCCGTCACTGTTAATATGGATAAATATGACTTTAATGCTGCAAGCAGTCATTTATATAACTTTGTTTACGATGATTTTTGCTCTCAATACTTAGAAATGAGTAAAGTTGCTTTATCATCTAGTGATGAACAAGTAAAAAATGTAACTTATCAAGTATTATTCAAATGCTTAAAAGACATTATTTTATTAATTTATCCATATACTCCATTTATTGCAGAAGAACTTTATTTAAATTTACCAGAACATAAAGAATCTATTATGTTAGAAGCGTATCCAAAATATGAAGAAAATAAGATTCATAGTGAAGTTGATAAACAAATTGATGTCTTATTCTCCATTATCCGTGACGTGCGTAATTATAAGATTGAAAATAAAATTGCACCAAATGCATGCTTAGATTTATCTTTAAACTTGCGTATTACAATGTTTAATGATTACGAAACATATTTGAAGAGATTTACTTTTAGTAATATTAAACATGTTGGTGAAGATATTGTTCATATGCGTGGTGAATTAAAGATTTATGATAATGCTGATTTATTAATTGTTAATGAAGCAGGAAAAGATGAGATTTTAGCCCGTATTAATAAGGAAATCGCACAAGAGATAGCAGAAATTGAAAGATGCGAAAAGATGCTTAGTAATCCAAATTTCGTAAACAAAGCTCCTGAAGCTAAAGTTAATTCCGAAAAAGAAAAATTAGCCAAGCATCAAGAAAACTTATCTTCTTTAAAGGATAAAATTGCAAAACTCTAATAAATATTATTAAAAATGATTAA
>CAVEYA010000031.1:0-22405 GCA_963619935.1 bacterium
CTAAAGATTATGGCTATGGACGTGGTGTCTTTGATGTATCCTTTCAAGTTGAAAAAGGCGAAGTATTTGGCTTTTTAGGCCCTAATGGGGCTGGAAAATCAACCACAATTAGACATTTGATGGGCTTTTCTAAACCTGATAGTGGTAACACAAAAATATTAGACATGGAATCTTTTAAAGACTATTCCAAAATTTTATCTAATGTTGGTTATATTCCTGGTGAAATTGCTTTACCACAAGGTCTAACTGGTCATGAATTTATTAAAATGATGCAAGATATGTACGGCATTCATAATCAAGAGATGTTAGATAAAATGATTAAATTATTTGATTTAAAAGATAATGTTCTGAAAGGTGACACAAAGCATATGTCATTAGGAGTGAAAAGAAAACTCGCAATTGTGACCGCTTTTATGTCTGACCCACAGGTCTTGATATTAGATGAACCAACATCTGGCCTTGACCCAGTGATGCAACAAAACTTTATTAATTTTATTAAAGAAGAAAAACAAAGAGGTAAGACTATCTTATTATCTAGTCATATCTTTTCCGAAGTCGACGCAACATGCGACAGAATTGCGATTATTAAAGACGGAAAAATAGTGTCTACTTTTATCGCTAAT
Organism: bacterium; assembly: GCA_963619935.1. Lineage (GTDB taxonomy): Bacteria > Bacillota_I > Bacilli_A > RFN20 > CAG-826 > RUG13091. Next base: position 624 of record CAVEYA010000031.1, read on the forward strand.
GATTTAAAGCATGCAAGCTTAAAACAATATCGTATCGTTTTTGAAAATCATGATGATTATTTAAAATTTAAGTCTTCTTACAATAAAACAATCATTAATATCATTAAAGATAGGGAAGATAAAAATAAAATTTTAATTGCCACTGATGATGCAAATATTAGTGAAGTTGTTGCTTTTCTATCAGATTATCAAATTAAAGAATTTAACAATATCAAAGAAAGTTTAGAAGATTACTTTATGAAATTTTATAAAGAAGATAGAACTTTTGGAGGTGTTTTATGAGTGAACTTAAAAAAGAAGGCTTAATTGTAATCAAAAATTTAACTAAAGACTATGGAGCAGGCAAAGGTGTCTTTCATGAGAACCTTATTATTAATCAAGGTGAAATGATTGGCTTTGTAGGCACGAATGGTAGTGGTAAAACTACAACGATTAGAAGCATTCTCGGCTTTATTAAACCAACTGAAGGTCATTGTTATGTTAATGATTTAGAGTCTTGGAACCACCAGGCTGAAATCTCTCGCTTAGTGGGTTATGTCCCAGGTGAAATTGCTTTCCCTGATTTAAAAACTGGTATTAATTTTTTAAAGAGTCAAAGTGAATTCTTAGGTATGAAGAATTTCGACTATGCGAATGAATTAATTAAAAGATTACAGTTAGACCCAAGAGCTAATTTAAAAAGAATGAGTAAAGGTATGAAACAAAAAACTGCATTAGTCGCAGCCCTTATGAATGATCAACCAATTATCATTCTTGATGAACCGACCACTGGTCTAGATCCATTAATGCGTGATGCTTTCTTAGAGATTATTGAAGAAGAACACAAAAAAGGAAAAACCATTTTTATGTCTTCACACATGTTTAATGAAATGGAACAAACATGCGATAAAGTAGCCTTAATCTCCGATGGAATTATCATTGATGTTGTGGATATGAAAGAAATTCGCGATCGAAAAGTGACTGACTTCAAAATTGAGTTTAAAAATCCTGAATCATATCAAAAATTTAAAGAAAATGACTTTAAGATTATTCGCGATCAAAAGAAATTTAATCAGGTCACAATTTCAATTGAGAAAACAAAAATTAATGATTTGTTTAAAGCGTTAAAAGGATTAGACATCAAATTTGTCTCAGAAGTGAAATACACCTTAGAAAAGCATTTTAATCAAATCATGTCAGAACAAAAGGAGAAATAATAAAATGGAAAAGAAAAAACATAATAATTTATTTTCTAAAGCCTTATTCAAACAATCTTGTAAGGCAAACGGAGTGATGTGGGGAATCATTACTGCGGCAGTATGTTTTATGCTTGCTTGCGTGATGTTGATTTCTGGCAAATCTTCCATTTCTACTGTGAAAAACGGTGTAAAAGACACAATTGTGGAAGAAGTTATTACATCTACAATTAAAAAGAATGCAGTCACAGAATATGATATTTCTGTTTCCGGTGAAGAATTATTTGATAATGCATTTACTTATAAATTTAACGAAATGAACACTGTGGAAACTTATAGCGATAGTTATGTGACTACATTAACTTCATTAATCACTGATTATATGTCTAGTGACAGTGTAAAAGAAGCTATCACTATGGAAGTGACTAACAAAGTTACTAGTTACATGCAAACTAGTGAAGCGCAAAGTAAAATTGCTGAATATGTCGCAAGTGGATTAACTACTGAGGAAGCAATTAATAAGTTAAAGAATGAAAAAGTGAATGAATATACTCAATCAGTCACTAATGAATATATTGCTAAAGCAAAGGATGATAAGTCATTACAAACTCAAGCTTTTGTGACTACCTATGTTACTCCTTGCTATACTTATGCAATTAATCAAGTGATTGATAAATATACTGCTTCTTCTAGTGCAGTAGTAACCATTAATCCTAACAATCAAGCTGACACTATTTACACTCAATATAATGAACCAATTCCAGAAGAATATGTTACAAATTTAACTACATATATGATGCAAGATGTGACTAATACAGCTAAAGGAAATACTACAACGACTTTATCAACATATATTACTTCTGATGAACGAATCTCTTTTAGAGAAGAACGTGCATACAGTGCCTCTTCTATGCTAATTGCGGGTAACATGTCTTCAGAAGAAACAATTAATCAACTTTTAGCTAAATTAGCGGATTACGATGTCACAAAAGAAACATATGACAAAATGGGTTTCACTTATGATAGTGTGCACAAAACTTGCTATGAAACCGCTTTGGAATATCAAGAAAAATTAAGTTATGAAATCTCTTTGCTTGATAGTTCATTATCTCAAGAAGAATATGACAAACAAGTTATTGCCATTAAGGAAAATCTTAATGTAAATATTACTGGCTCATTATTAGATAAACTTCCAGAAGATGTTTCTAATGGTGTGGAAGAATTAGGCCAAATGGATTTATATGGCTTAATTGTTGGTTCGATTTTCTTCAAGATGGCAGGTTTGTTATTACCAATCATCTATCTAATTATGGTCTCTAATAACTTAATTGCTGGACAAGTTGATTCAGGCAGTATGGCTTATGTATTATCCACTTCTACAAAACGCCGCCAAGTAACGTTTACTCAAGGTTTATTCCTTGTTGCCTCGTTATTCTTAATGTGTTGCTGCACAACGATAGTGTCTATTATTTGTCTTTCTATTGTTAAAGTATCAACAGATTTAACAATTGGTAAATTAATATTAATTAACTTTGGTGCATTTATTGTCTTATTTGCGATGAGTGGAATTAACTATTTCACATCTTGTTACTTCGATAGATCAAAGAAAGCAATGGCCATTGGTGGCGGTTTATCCATGTTCTTCTTAGTGGCTACAATGCTTGGCTTATTTGGCTCCCCAGTTATTCCATCCGTTGTCAGAATTAATGCTTTAAATTATTTCAACTACGTCTCAATTATTACTTTATTTGATGTTGTTTCTATTTTAGATGGAACAATGACTTGGCTTTGGAAATTATTAATCTTAGTCGTTCTCGGTGTACTTGGTTATATCTTAGGATCACTTAAGTTTAAGAAAAAAGATTTACCTCTTTAATTTATTAAAGCCTAATACAATATTAATAATAAAAATGACTAAGGGTTTCAAACTCCTTAGTCTTTTTTAACATATTTATTTATAGGAAATTATTTTTTCTTGTTCAATGATCTTCTTAAGAAATACCAAACAATAGCTAAGCCTTGAAGTGGAATGCCGATTAAGAATAAGAAATATAGATAAGGAAGTTCACCAACTTTATAAACTAAGAAAGATAAAAATAAAGATAAACACCCCGCCCAAATAGTAGTGGATATTGCCGCTAATAGGAGGGCTCTTTTATGATAAATGCTAGACCAAATAATACCTAATGTACCTGTACCTACGATACCGTATATAAATAATAGCCACCATTCAAACGCACCTTTTAGCCAAATGGAGAATACTGCCCAACACGCAACTAGGATTGCCCATAGTAATAAAGTACTTAATCCCACAATAAACCATCTCTTCGCGGTTTTAGATACTTGAATCTTAATATGTTTCTCTTTAAAGAAGTCATCAATCTTAATACCATAGAAGTCCGCTAATGCTTTTAAGACTATGACATCAGGTATACCTTCAGCTCTTTCCCATTTTGAAATAGATTTATCCGAATAATTAAATTTTTCGGCTATTTCTAATTGGGTTAAGCCAGCTTCTTTACGGTAATAAACAAGGTTATCAGCGAGGATCTGTTCAGGGGTTCTCTTATTTTCCATATAAATAATATATACAAGAGTGAAGAAATAATAAAATATTTTTTTCCTTCCTTATAATATAAGGCAAGATTCGTAATTATTGATTTAATCACATTAAAATAAACTATTTTAGACAGTGTCCAAAATATCACAAATTATGTTTGGAGATTAACTACCATAATGATATATTTATGGAGAGATAAAAATAAGCTATTAAAAATAGCGTTCTCAATTAGTCTCTTGGAGGTATATATGAACAACTTTTTCGGCCCACGTGATCGTAATGAATTAACAGATAACGAAGAATTAGCAGTTCTTGAAGCTTATCAAGCTGCAGAAGAATACCTCGAGATGGGACAACCAATCGAAGATGAATTCATCTTTGAATCAGAAGAATAATTTTAAAAGATAAAAATTGCGACTAGTTCGCTTTTTTTATGCCTAAAAAATATATATAATGTTTGTTATGAACGAACAAACACAAACAAAAAAGAAGTTTAATTTCGCATCCTATGGTGCGGTTGTGGCTTTTTTATGTTTAGAAATACTAGCCTTTATCTCCTTTAACTTAGGTCATTCCTTTGTTTTATATGGTTCATTATCCTTAGCATTAGGATTAATCCTATTATTAGTCACATTTAGACAAATTAAAATGGATGGCATATCTTCTTTTGCCTTCTTTTTGTTTCCAATATTAATATATGGAGTATTAACTGCATTAAGTACATTCTCGCGTTATTCCTTGGGATATTTAAGCACCGCAGAAGTTGTCTTTATTCCGATTGCTTTAACTTTTATTTCTTTAGCAGGTTATTTAACTTCATTCATTGAAAGATTTAAGATTCGTAATGCTTTAATAGTTATTTATGGAGCATTAGCAATTTTTGTGGCAATTAATTTATTAGCCACAATGATTTACTTTAAACCTTTCTATACTTTGATTTACCAAAATTCTTATACCTTCTACGCAGGTAGACCATCTGTTGTTCCAATTGGCACGATGGCGTATATGCTTTATGGCTTCTCATTTTTAGAAGTCTCTGTTGACTATTGGACATTCTTCCCAAGCATTTTACTAACTGCTGTAATTCCATTATTCTTTATGAAATATAAAGATAATAAAAAAGAATTTGTACTTTATTTAGTGTTTACTTTGATTGCCTTTATATCTTTATTATTTACGATTACTAAGTTTACTTTGATATGCGATTTAATTTTAATTGTTGTAATCACTTGTATTATTTTGTGTGGTAAGTTTATTAAAACAAGAAAAGTGATTGATTGGTTAATCATTATTGGTTTAGGTTTAATTTTACTCATTATCATTTTACTTTTTGTCATTTCGAATAGTTGGGGCAGTGGTTTAAAGAATCTTTTTGCCCAAAATGCCTTATTAAATAGGATATTTATTTCCAATAGATTCGCCGCTAAATTCTCCACAATTATGAAAGATATGTTCTCAAGTTGGAAATTATTTGGTTGCTATATTGGTGATCAATCTTATAACTATCCAAATTTCGAGTCGCAGGTTGTTTCTAATTCCTGGCTATTTGATAACATTATGAGTAGTGGTATTTTTGGGGCATTATTCTTCTTATTTGCCTTAGTTATTGGCATTCGTAGAATGTTTAAATATTTTAAAAATAGTAATGACTCATTAGTGTATAAACTATCTATGTTTGGTTTTGTGATAGGCACTTTAGTGATTGGTATATTTAATTATGATGTCACGCCTTTAATTAATTCGGATAGTTTATCCCCATTCTTTACTTCTACCCCATTATTAATCAGTTTATTCTTAATGGCCTACGCTTTCGCTAAATCAAATAAATTAGCCGATAAGCTAGAAGACACTATTAAGGAGGATGTATATGAAATCAAAGCTTAAATTATTGTTATTAGTTCCTTCTTTATTAGTCACTGCGTGTGGATATGGTTTAAAGGAAGTTTATGAAGGCGTTCCTTACGCCTCTAGTGTATTTTCAAAAAACTATTATGATGTTTGGAACTCATCTATTGATTATCGTAATAGTTCTAATAAAATTACGGAAACTAAAGTAGAAAGAGCGTTAGACAAAGAAACTGATTCTGTTTTTACCTCTTTTAGTGATGTTAATTTCCGTAATGTCGAACCAAAATGGAATGAATATGCTTATACCTATGATAAGACTTCTACTCCATCAGTGGGCAGTAAATATGAAGGCAAAACACCATATGGGCCAGATGTCAGCATGTTTAAATTAGATAAAACATTTAAATATGGTGTTTCTAGTAAATTATTTGATGGTCAAATGTTCTGTAATGGTGACTTTGCTAATGCTAGAACACAAGTCAGGCCTAACGATAGTGAAGGCGATAAAGGATTTGGATTATTATTCTCTAAAGAATGTTCTTCCGCTACTTATTTCATGATGAATTTTAAATGTTCTGTGGTTAAAGAAGATGATCAAAATCTTTCTAGCCAATCCACAAATTTAAGATTACATATTTCTTTCTATTTAAAGAATGATAGTGGATACACTCGTGTACCTTTAACTTATGAGTTAAATGATGTTCCAACTAATTCTGGTGATGACCATGGTTTAGAGCCTTATAGTGGTCGTTTATTATCTTATGTATTCTTTGGTTTCTCTTTAGAGAATATCGATTCTAACCGTATATGTGGGTTATCTATTCAATATGATTTATTAAGTGACACTTATTCTAGTAGCCACCCAGAAGAAAAAACACTTCACAGCGTGATGCTTTATGAAGTGAGCTTCCCACATTCCAGTTGGCACTAATTATTTATTGATATCTAACCATTTACCCATTTCAAAATCGCATTGATCATCATCTAATATCAATGTGCCTTTTGCAGGGGTAAAAGTCATTTCTGAGAAATATATTTTTCCGTTAATGTTATATAAATCAACGCGGACAAATGGGAATGGTTTAGCGAGTATTTCCGCCATTTGAACCATATAATCCCAGTGTTCAGGTTTCTTTAAAGGCTTATCTGTTTTTTTCCAACCATTGAATTGACTACCATCAAATGGAGTCCAATCAATATAGTAATTGTTATAACGAATATCCACTCCACGAGATGTAACAACATACATATTTTTAGCTACACCATTAAAGACATGAATTTTATATTCAGTTGGTAATTTAAAGTCTTCTTGTAATAACTTTTCAATAATGATTTGTGGTTTAATTTTGCTGTAGTGGAGTTCCACAGTTTTCTTACCATAATTAGTCTTTAACCACTTATCAAATTTCTTTTTTAAAGCTGGTTTATCTATATCGTTTTTGTTTCTGCATATGTAATTAAAAGCACAAGCGTGAGAGCATTTCATTACGAATTGATCTGGTAATTTATCAAAGTCGATTTCATCGAAGGAATTATAAACTCCATAAATTGGGATTAAAGTATGGGCAAAGCCTTTTTTATTAACGTAATCTCTCACTGTTACTCTACCAGCACACTCAGTTACTAATGGATTATTTGGGTAGGTAAAAAGACGGAGATATTGTAATTTTTCAGTGTATCTTACTGGATTTTTTAAATTTAACTTATGGTGAGTGATGTATTTATATTGATACTTCACATACCATGTTTTACTGATTGCTTTAACAACGTTACGGAATGGGGCTACTAAAGCACGTTTAAGTTTATTTTCTTTTAAATTTGGATTTGGCATACGCTAACTAATAGTATAGTCAAAAGATTTCGCTTTTTCTACCTCTGTGGTATTCTATTTGTATGAAAAATGCTTTAAAAAGTAAAAAAGTTTGGATTATTGCTTCTATTCTCACAGTTCTCGGAATAGGAGTGCCTTTTCTTGTTTTATTAATTACTTATCTTTCTAGCACTGCTAAACTTGCTGATTACACAATTATATTAGGCTTATTTGCTGCCTGCTATTTATTAATTGGCTATGTTTGGGGTGATTTACATACAGTGGCTTATCGAAGAAAGAATAAAGAATGGGACACTCCATTACCAGATAATATTAAAATTTCAGCATGGCAAAGAAGATGGCCATTCTTCATTGCTTGTGTTATCGTTTTTATCGTTTTTATGGTCTTTGAAATCATCTATTGGTGCACCGGCAGTTATCCGATAATTGGACGGTAAATAATATAAATATTAAGCGCCTGTGTGCGCTTTTTTCTTTGTGCGTGTAAAAAAGTTTTGCTTTTTACGTGTGTAAGTAGTATGTTATTAGACAATCATTCAATGATGCAACTTTAAAGAAAGGATGGAAAACACACTATGAACTCAAAAGTTAAAACACTAATGATCGTCGCGATGTGCGGTATGTTGATGGGTTGTGCAAAAACTGATTATTCCACAGTTTCTGGCTCACCATATGAAGCACTTAACGGCAGAACAGCAAAAAAAGTTTATAACGCATTGACTTCTACCGGTATTGCTTCATTAAATTATTTGCAATCTTCCGCAGCGGCCAATGCAACTCATTTTGCTAACTTTGTTGATGGATTATTGACCCATAATGAATTCGGTGTTCTTGAATTAAACTTAGCTGAATCAGCAAGCCACAATGATGATTACACAGAATTCTCATTCAAAGTTAGAGATGATGAAAACATTTGCTGGGTAAACTACAAAGGACAACCATATACCTATGTGGAAAATGGTTCCAAACAGAAGCAACTTGTTAAAGCTTCTGACTGGCTCGCAGGAGCAAAAGTTGTCTGTGATTTCTCAACCAAATCCGACACTTATTACTTAATGACAAACTTCATTAAGGGCGCGCTAGAATACTACTTATACACCGAAGTCCTTTATCAACAAAAACAAGGTGTTAAAGAATTCACTAAGTTAAACACTAACGCCAAAATCGCTAACTGGATTAACAAAACTATTGCTAGCGATAACCCAGATGTCTACGAAAATGGTGGTTATGAAAGTAACCCAATTACCGGTGACGATATCCCAAATATTGCTAACGGTTCCCGTTTAGGTGTTATTGTGGATGAAGCTAAGAACACAGTTACTTATAAGTTAATTTCTTCAGCATTCTACTTCCCAACATTACTCACCTATTCTTGCTACCTTCCAGTGAATCAACACTTCTATGAAGAAAAAGGTAGTGCATTCGGTGGCTCTTCTAACGATAGCATCCTCTACTGTGGACCTTATTGCTTAGATACCTTAAATGAAACAAACATCATTTATAAGAAAAACCAAACCTACGCTAAACGTGCTGATTTAAACGAAGCAAATAGAGGCTTCTTAAAAGCTAATGTTGACACCATTAAATACAACATTATCAAATCTGATATTGATGCTTCTTACACTAGAACTCAATTCGAAGATGGTAACATTGATGGTTTCTCACTCTCTATGTCTGACACAGAAGGTTGGGAAAAATATGTGACTGGTGAAGATGAATCTGGCTCATTAGAAGATCCATATTCAGGTTTAGTTAACTCTCGTTTATTAGACACCATTGGTAATATGTATGGTTCTAACTTAGTCTTAGACCGTACAAGTAATAAAGGCAAGACTTCTTATTCTACCTATTCTACTTCTACCTCTGTTGCTAATACTGCTAGAGCATTAAGCATTCAAGAAGTCAGACAAGCAATTATGTCTGCGTTTGATTACCCAACATATTATGCTCGTTACGCTGACGGTGATTCTACTTCCCCATTTGCTTCTCAATATCTCGTTCATACCTATGTTCCAAAGAACTTCGTCTATGATGACAATGGTAATGAATATGTTGAAACTTATTACGCTGGTGCATTAGCCACTAAGAAAGGTATCACTCTTGAAGAAGCACAAGCTTTAGTGGAACCAGGCCAATTCGCTACACGTCAAGAAACTACTGACGAAGTTACTGCAAAAGTTGAAAAAGCAAAACAAGCGATTGAATTATATAACAATACTGTCGCTACAAAGGATTCAGAAAAGATCACATACCCAATTAATATTGAATACTACTCAATGTGGGATGCTTCTGTTGAAGATAAGACCTACGACACCAAGATGATTAACTCTATGAATAAGAGATTAAATAACATTACCGATGTCGCAAGCGATTATTCTAACTGCTCAATCTTCAAAGTTGTTCCAACTGATGAAGTTAACACCAATAACTATAATGCTGTTTCCGGTTCTTCTTCCGGTGCTGCATGCTATGACTTCTCACCAGTTTTATGGGGTTGGGGCGCTGACTACGGTGATCCATTAACATTCATGAACACCTACACTGTCGGTGGTGACTGGAAGAGCATCTTCCCATGGATTGAAACTGACACAGTTAACTACACCATGAATGCTGCTGGTACTGCCTTAGAACAAGGCAAAGTCCTTGAAGAATACACTGCATTAGTTAAAGCTGCTGCTAAAGAAACAGATAACTTAACTAACCGTTATTCTAAATTCGCTGAAGCTGAAGTTCTCTTAATTGAAGACTTAGGTTTCTACAAACCACAAACCAACAATGGTCAAGGTTGGGCATTATCCATTTCTAAAGCCGCTGGCTATGAAATGCCAACTGCCAACTATGGCTTATCAAGCGATCGTTTAACAGGTATGTGGGTCTTAAAAGAACCATTAACCCGTGAAGAACGTAAAGCTGTTCGTGCAGAACAAGAAAAGAACAAAGAAGAATATTGTTCTACTCACCCATCATACAATATCTATGGTGAATAATATTCTATAAGGAATATTAAAATTAAAATTATTAGGGCTCCGGGGAGTAATTATACTCTCCGACCCTAATTTAGTGCTTATAAGGAGGAACTTTTATGGCAACATATATTATTGGATACGCGATAATTACATTAGTAATCCTTTTTATCGTATTTTCAATATTAGTTAAAAAGAAAGTTCTCTTCGGCAACACCATTGGCATGCAAAGAATATTTGCAAGCCCACTTCTCCATTATTCTATTAGAAGAGTTCTCTCATCGTTAATTTCGATTGTTTTAGCGATGTTAGTGACCTTCTTTTTAATTCGTTTGGCTAAACCAGCGGAACAAACTTGTGGTACTTTATTCGATATTAAGAACCCAACTTTGTATCGTGTACAATGCGATGCCTGGAAAGAAGCAATGGGTATGTCTGGTTCTACCGCCGAACAACTTTTAAAATTCTTCTATTCTGTTATCCCATTTCCAAAACTTATTTGTCAAACAAATTATGCTTTGATTACTGTTGATGGCACAACTGAATTTAGAGGCGTTATTTCTGAATGCCGTACCGTCGTCTTTAACTTAGGACGTATGTATAAATTCGACAGTGTCGCAGATGGTTATTTAGTCACTGACTATATGATTACTAGAATGGGTGTATCATTTAAAATTGGAATTTTCTCTGTCATTATGGAATTAGCTTTAGGATATCCGTTTGGAATTTTAATGGCTAAATACCAAAATGGCGTTTTTGATAAAATTGGCAAAGGTTATATTATGATCGTCGATGCGATTCCGGGTGTCGCTTATTACTACATCTGGATGGCGATTCTTTGTAGTTGGATTAAACTTCCATTCCAATACGACGAAAGTAATTTCTTATCCTATTTGCCTGCTATTTTAACTCAAGGCTTTGCCGGTATGTCTGGTATTGGTCTATGGGTCCGTCGATATATGGTCGATGAATTTAACGCTGATTATGTAAAATTCGCTCGTAGTAAAGGTTTAAAAGAAAATCGTATTATGACAGTTCATATTTTACGTAACGCAGTCGTTCCATTAGTAAGAACATTCCCTTCCGCTGTTATTGGTGCGTTGATGGGTTCTTACTATATAGAAAATATGTATGGTATTAATGGTATTGGTAATGCCTTAATGGCTGCCCAAAACTCATCTAATGTGTGGTTGATTCAAGGTATTATCCTCTTCTCCGCATTATTATCCGTATTATCTTATTTATTAGGTGATATTATCACCGCCGCAGTTGATCCTCGTATCAGCTTCTCAAATTAGGAAGGAGGTAACACACTATGAAAAAGAAACAAAAAGAAGAATTGTTATTTCAAACTATTAGTGAAGATGATCCTCGTTTAGCGGACACTAAACCTGTCGAAGACACAATTGACACTAATATTGAAGATTTATTTAAAGTAGTTGGTACTTCTGACGAAAGAATCGAAAAACTCGATTCTACTCCATATTCCTATTGGACATTAACTTTCAAATTCCTTTTTAAGAATCCTTTAGTTATTGTTTGTTTAGCAATCTTAGGTATTCTTATCTTCTTTACTATCTTTGGGCCAATGATGCGTAATTACCCAATCTTACAAAAAGAAGGTGCTGGTTATGTCCCAATTAACCGTTGGAAAGAAATTATGGGGCCGAATGCGGACCACTGGTTTGGTGTTCTTTTCCCAACCACAAGTTCCGTCTTCTCAGGTGCCGACTTATGGTATGTTGTCTGGAAAGGCGCACAATTATCCTTAATTTTAGGTACAGTCGTTGCCTTAATTGACACAGTTGTAGGTATTATCATGGGTTCCTTATGGGGCTACTTCAAATGGTTAGATCCAATTCTTATTGAATTTAGAAACTTCGTGAATAATATTCCAACCTTATTATTAGATATTTTATTAATGCAGATTTTAAAGCCATCCTTCTGGGTGATTGTCTTCTTATTATGTGCATTAGGATGGATTGGTTTAGCCGGATTTATTCGTAACCAAATCATTATCATCCGTAACCGTGAATACAATATTGCATCACAAACATTAGGTAGTTCATCTATCACAATGATTTCACATAACTTATTACCATATTTGGTGTCTGTTATTATCACAGTTGTTTCAACTGCGATTCCTGAAGCTATTTCTAGCGAAGTTGGTTTATCTTACTTCAACCTTTCCTTTAACGCTAGTAATAACCAAATCACTTTAGGACAAGTTTTAACTACAGTTTGTAAATCATTATCATGGATGCAACATCCTTACTTATTAATTGCGCCGATGATGGTTATGGCGCCGTTAACGATTACGTTCTTCTATCTAGGCCTCGCCCTAGCGGATGCAACGGATCCAAAGAGCCATCGTTAGGAGGTATCATATATGTCTAAAGAAGAATTAGAAACAGTTACTGAAACTCCTAAAAATAATGAACCAGAAGTAGTTATTGATGTTAATAACTTATGCGTTGGTTTCATGGTCCGTGGTAAAAAGATTAATGTTATTCGTAATATTTCTTTTAAAGTTTATCGCGGTGAAACTCTCGCGATTGTCGGTGAATCTGGTTCTGGTAAATCCGTTACCACAAAAACATTTACTGGGATGCTTGAAAGTAATGGTAAAGTCACTGATGGTTCCATTATGTTTGATGGAATGGATTTAGCAAAATTCACCACAAACGACGAATGGCAACCAATCAGAGGCAAAAGAATTGCCACTATCTTCCAAGACCCAATGACTTCTTTAAATCCTTTATTAACCATTGGTTATCAAATTAGTGAAGTCTTACGTCTTCACCATAACTTAAGTAAAGCAGAGGCAAAAGAAGAAGCGATTCGTTTATTAAAGAAAGTCCGTATTCCAAATGCGGAAGCGAGATACAATGACTATCCATTCCAATATTCTGGTGGTATGCGTCAAAGAGTTGTTATTGCAATTGCCTTAGCGTGTCGTCCAGAAGTCTTAATTTGTGACGAACCAACCACTGCGTTAGACGTGACTGTGCAAGCTCAAATTATTGCTTTAATTAAAGAATTACAAGAAGAATACCATTGGACCACAATTTTCATTACTCACGATTTAGGCGTCGTGGCGAATGTTGCTGACCGTATTGCAGTTATGTATGGTGGTCAAATTGTGGAATATGGAACAGTGGAAGATGTCTTCTATAATCCAGCCCATCCATATACTTGGGCGCTACTTTGTTCCTTACCACAATTAGGAACAAAAGATGAACCTTTAAGCTATATTAAAGGTAATCCACCTTCATTCTCTGGAGAAATTATTGGTGACGCTTTTGCGCCTCGTAATACTTACGCAATGAACATTGATTTTGTCAAAGAACCACCAATGTTCCAAATTTCTCCAACTCACTGTGCAAAGACTTGGTTACTTGACCCAAGAGCACCTAAGGTGGAAAAGCCAAAAGTCATTCAAGAATTACACGAAAGAATGAAAAAAGCGGCAAAAGAACTTAAAAGACAGGAGGGCGAAGAATAATGGGTAAGAAAATTGACCATGAAGTAGATGTCTTTGAAGAAGGCAGAAAAGCTCATCCTGAAGATGATGATATTATTGTAAAAATGCGCGATATGCGTGTGGCCTTTAAGATTGGCTCAATTGAAAGAGTAATTATTAACCACCTTAATTTAGATATTAAACGTGGTGAAATCTTAGGCTTAGTTGGTGAATCTGGTTCTGGTAAAACCACGATTGGCCGTGCTTTAATTCGTATCAATAAAGTTTCTGGTGGAGAAGTCACATATAACAATGTCCGTATCTCGGGAAAGATTGATAAGAAAACTGAACGTTTATTAAAAACGAAAATGCAAATGATCTTCCAAGATCCAGGCGATTCTTTAAATGATCGTGCGAATATTGACTATATCGTTTCCGAAGGTTTACGCGCGTTCCATTTATATAAAGATGAAGAAGATCGTTTAAATAAAGTCACTCGTATGATGGAAAGAGTGGGCTTACGTCCAGAATATTTAACTCGTTATCCACACGAATTCTCTGGTGGTCAAAGACAACGTATTGGTATTGCTAGATGTATGATTATGAATCCAGAATTCGTCGTTGCGGATGAACCTATTTCCGCATTAGACGTTTCTATTCGTGCTCAAGTTCTTAACTTAATTAAAGAATTCCAACAAGAAAGAAAGATGACTGTTTTATTCATCGCACACGATTTATCTGTTGTGAGATATATTTCCGATAGAATTGCTGTTATCTACGCTGGACACATTGTGGAAATTGCTCCGGCAAATAGATTATTTGAAGCACCTTTACATCCATACACTAAATCTTTACTTTCTGCAGTACCTATTCCAGATCCAAAAGTGGAAAGAAATAAAAAGATTGTGGTTTATAACGCTGCCGCTACACATCACTATGTGAAAAGCGACGCCCCACAATTAGTGGAGATAGAACCAAATCACTTTGTGAGATGTAACACTCCAGAACTTGAAGCATATAAAAAAGAATTAGAAAGATTAGGAGGTAATAAATAATGGCCAAAGATATTTTAGAATTAGGCGCCGATGTTTATGATGACACAGTTGTCACTAGCAAACGTCGTATGTCTCCTAAAAAAAGAAACTACATTATTGGTTTATCTATTACCGGTGCGGCCTTAATTGGTGCAATTACTTTTGCTGTTGTGGCCGCGAATACTTTCTTACTTGATTATTCTAATATTGAGAATATGTCTTTTATTTTCTCAACTGATAGTGAAGAAAAGACTGCTACTTTATATAAGTTATCAAGTGAAGTTAAATACCCAAGTACTTTCCGTATTCCTTCCAAAGTGAATGGATATAAAGTAACTGGTGTAGCAGAAAATGCTTTCAATGGTCACACTGAAATCAAAAAGATTGTGATGACTGATAACATTACTAAGATTGGCGAAAAAGCTTTCTATGGCTGCACCAACTTAAAATCATTTAAATGGTCAAAGAACTTAATTGATGTTGGCAACGATGCTTTCTTAAATACTGAGTTCTACACTAATTTGACCAAAGATCCTAATGCATTCTATGATTTACCTTCTGGTGTTTTAATCTATGTTGGTAATGATTATTTCAAAGCAAATACTGCATTAGTGTCTGACTCCGTCTTCAATGACGCGAGCAAAAAAGCGGATATTGAAACTAAATATGGAGCAACAAATATCCTTGCATTCTCTTCTTTAAATGTGAAGAAGATTGCTTCCGGGGCAATTAAGAATAACGATAAAATCGTTTATCTTGATATGCCAAATTCATTTGATGAAGTTTGCGATTCTACTTTCTATAATTGTTCTTCATTAAAGGCTATTGATTTCTCTAATAGCTCAATTACAACAATTGAAAGTTATGCTTTCTCATCATGTGAAAATTTAACTAATATTACCTTATCTGATAAATTAACTTCTATTGGTCAAGAAGCTTTCGCAGAAGCGGCAATCACTGCTGTTCCTGATATTTCTTCTGTCACAAGTTTTGGTAGTGGTGTCTTCAAAAACTGCAAAAACTTAGAAGAAGTGGTTTATCCAGTGAATGAAAATTTAACTAAAGTACCTGCTGATATGTTTAATGGTTGTTCTTCATTAAAGAGCATTAAATGGGGTGATGCTTCTAATAGTGGCATCAACTTTGTTAAGACTATTGAAACTGGTGCATTTGCCGAAACAGCGTTTACTGAATTCACCATTCCACAAAATGTTAGTGTTATTCAAGATGAAACATTTAAAAACTGCACACAATTAAAAGAAGTAAAAATGTGGGCAAATGATGAATACACTGCTGTCGTGGAAGAAGAGGATGAAGACGACGATGAAGATGAAGATACTCCTTCAGGTAAAATTAATAACGCAGTCCGTCCATTAAACGCGACTATTGATGTTACTGGTGTAACCTTAAATAAAGCGGAAGCCTCATTACTTGTTGGTGATGAATTACAATTAACCGCAACAGTTACTCCAAATAACGCTACTGATCAAAGTGTTGAATGGTTCTCTGATGATGAAACAGTGTGTACTGTTGATAAAACAGGTTTAGTAGTTGCTACAGGTGCTGGTGAAACAATCGTTTCTGTCACTACTAATGATGGTTTCTTCACTGCTGAATGTGTCGTTACCGTTAGTGATTATTTCTATGGCTATGATGGCAATAGATACCCTGGTGTTGCAGCGGGTGTGAATAGCATTCGTTCATCAGCTTTTAATGGATGCACAAGTTTAGACACTATTTCTTTATATAAAACTGATGGTAGTGTTTATGAAAGAGAAGAAGGCGTATTTTACTTACCAATGTCATTAGTAAAAACCGATGCTTCTTCATCTATCTTAAATGATGATAACTACACATTTGCGTACACCAAAGCGAAGATGATTTTCTTCCGTAGCAATTTAATGAGTGTTGGTAGTTATTCTTTCTATAACATGAAGGAATTAACAACAGTCATTATTCCTAATACTACTAAATTAATCAAAATTGGTTCTTCTGCTTTTGAAGGAGATGATAAGTTAGAACTTATTTCCCTTCCAAATAGAATGACTAGTATTGGACCATCTGTGTTCAAAGATTGTGCTTCTTTAGATACACTTACTTTACCAACAACTGGTATTACAAGCATTTCAGCTAAGTTATTTATGAATGCTTCTAGTTTACCAAATGTCACAATTCCAGAAACAGTCACAGTTATTAAGGAAGATGCCTTCAATGGTGCTTCTGGCTTAAATTATGTGATTATTCCAAGTTCTGTGAACACTATTAACGCAAGAGCGTTCACTAATAATAGAACTACTGCTGGTGAAAAGATGCCTATATATTTAAATATATATACCACCACCAAGACTAACTTTGATAAGGCTTGGCATGATGACACAGTTGAAATCTATTATCTCTTAGCGGATGGTGCTCAAAAAATAGATGGATATAAATACTGGAACGGAGATACCTCTTCCCCAGCGGAAATCTAATCTATATAACAAATAATAAAGGCCACGAGAATGTGGCCTTTTAAATTGCTTATTATATGGAAGGATAATTAACTAATCTCGATAAGAATTATTCCTTAAATGGGCGAAAAATGAATGTTTTATTAATTTTCCTCTGGTTTAGGGCCCTTACGAACAAATGAATAGACTAAATCTTCTTTTACTATTGTAAGGAAGGCTAAATAGATAATTGCATCAATAACTACAACGCTAATCATTTCTAACATATAGGCAATGGAAGTTGAAAGATGCATATAATTCCATAACATATGTAATGGTTTATAGATTAATAATGACACGATTAAGATAATGATATTCGCAATAATTAATTTAATTGTGTTTAAGTTAAAGATGGCTTTCTTGCTCCATTTCCAAGTTAAGGCAAATAAGAAGACGATAATTAACGTATCAGTTACCATCGTGCCTATCGCGACACCGACAGCGGGAGTTAACCAACTAATATATTTTGGTAGATAACCACCAAAGAAGATTGATAAACCAATATTTAATGCAGTGCCTATTAACATAGCAAATAAATAATATTTTTCTTTCTTCATTGGTAATAATATTTGCCCATAAATGATATCTCCTAATGAATAGGTAAGCATCATAAAGGCTAATACCATTAAGACCATCGGAGCGTTCTTAAAGGCTGCATCCTCACTTGTATAATCAAATGTACCAGAGATTAAAGAACATATTTCTTTAGATAATACACTCATTGTGACAATCGCAGGTAAGACAATAAATAAACAAATATTGATGGAGTATTTATTTAAATTGTTAAAGAAACGTTTGTCTTCTTTAGAATAATAATAAGCGCTTCTTGGTATAAACACAGTTGATAAAGCAGTAATAATGCCAATGATAATATCAATTCCCTTAATACCAACAGAATAGCTTGCTACTTCCGCTTTATCTTGATCAATAAAACCTAAGATAAAGGTATCTGTTTGATTATATAAAGAAATAATTAATGATAATGAACATAACACAAATAATGGTTTTGCGTATTGCTTAAAATCATAAGGCATTGTTTTCTTAAAAGAAACATACTTCCTAACATAATATAAATTAGAAATAGTGGTGATAACGGTCACTGATATCGCTAGTAATGCATAAATGTAGATATCACTAGGATTTGTGACAAAGGCAATAATTAGTACTGCGGCGATTGTTAAGGCAACAATACTTCTTACTGACATATAGAACTGTTTTTCTAAGGCGATGAAAATCCATTCAAAAGAGAAAGCGCCTGCTAAAAAGTTTAAAGATAAGATAAATATTAAAGAAGAATTATTGCTAAGTTCTGGAACAGTAAAGACCACAATAGTCATTAAACCAAAAGATAATGATGTTGCGATTAACTGCAAGATAAAGAATGCTTGTACTTTATTAGATAATTTTTCTTTATCATCTCTAACCTTAACACATTCTCTAACCGCTAAATTTGGAATACCAATCTTTGCTAAGATTAAAAAGTAAGCCACAAAGGTATTAGCCCAGGTATAAGTTCCAACTGCGGAATCACCTAAATAACGACATACCCAAGGGAAGGTAATGA
This sequence comes from bacterium, assembly GCA_963619935.1. Lineage (GTDB taxonomy): Bacteria > Bacillota_I > Bacilli_A > RFN20 > CAG-826 > RUG13091. The sequence continues at coordinate 19,551 of CAVEYA010000031.1, forward strand.
AAGATAATAAAGTAAGCACTAAGGTGCGAATAATATTAACAATAACATTAATCCGAATGTTGTTTTTCATTGCTAATATTATACAAACTTCAAAAGCATATGAAAAAGATAAAGTATTAATCTTTTTATTTTCTTTGATAAAATATGTTTATGAAAATTCTTGTTGTTTGTCAATTTTATTATCCAGAGAATTTTGTGATTAGTAATATTTGTGAAGAGTTAGTGAAATTAGGTAATGATGTAACTGTGTTAACTGGTAAACCTAATTATGGATACGGTCATATTTTAGAAGAATATAAAAATGTGACAAAAGAAAATATTAAAGGCGTAAAGGTTAATCGTGTTGATTTAGTGGCAAGAAGCAAATCTCGTCTATCGATTATTCATAACTACTTATCCTTTTGGAAAAATGCGAAGAAATGGGTCAAAAAGACAACCGAAAAATTTGATATTGTTTATTCCATGTCTTTATCTCCTGTGACGATTTTATCCGCAGGTAATTTATACAAAAAGAAATTTCATGTTAAACATGTTGTTCACTGTGTGGACTTATGGCCAGAAAGTGTATTAGTTACTCACGCAGTTAGAAAACATTCCTTAGTGTATAAATTCTTATATATTTGGTCAAAAAAATTATACAAACAAGTAGATCATGTTTTACTTGGGTCACCAAGTTATGAAGAGTATTTTAAAACGGTTTTAAAGTTGGAGCCTAAAATGACTTATATTCCACAACCGAGTATTGTAGAAACAAGTGATGTTGCTCCTTACCATTTTACTCACCACACAAATATTGTTTATTGTGGTAACGTGGGATTAATGCAAATGACAGAATTAATTCCATTAGCGATGAAGTTAGTAAAGGATGAAGATATTTGTTTCCATATTATTGGTATGGGTCCAAAAGTGGAAAGAGTAATGAATTTAACTAAGACATTAGGATTAGAAGATAAGATTATTTATTATGGTCCAATGGCTGCGAAGAAGGCTGCCGCATATTTAAAGAGTGCGGATGCTTTATATGTTTCTTTAGCAGATAAAGGATATGTTGGTAAAACTATTCCTAATAAATTAGTAATGTATATGGCGTTTGCTAAACCTATCATTGGTGTGCTTAAAGGCGATGGTGAGAAAGCTTTAGCTGCTGCTGGCGGAGGCATTATTTGTAAAAACGAAATTGATGATGTGGCAAACGCGTTTAAAAAGATTTCATGGATGAATAAAGAAGAAAAAGAAAAACTCGGTCAATTAAACCGAGCGTATTATATTGAGCATTTCTCTTTAGATAATGTAAGTAAGAAGATTAATGATATCTTACTTGATGAATTGAAGTAAAAAGTCTTGGAGTTCTTCACTAATGGTTTCTGGAGAATAAAGTTCCTGGACTTTTAATTTAGCTAAACTACCGATTTCTAATCTTTCTTTTTCTGTCATTGCGAGAGCTTTTTCCATGTTACGCAACAATTCATAAACATCAGAAGATTCGCTCCATAACGCTAATTCTTCAAACTTTGGTTGTAGTTTACTATTTTTCACGGATATTACCAAAGAACCAGAATTTAAATATTCTAATGTTTTACTTGGAATAGAATATCTATCTAAATCTTCATTATATGGGCGAGGATTAATACAGGCGATTGCCTCTTTTTCCATTTCAATTACTTGATTTACTGGTAATAATTTTAAGAACTTAATATTCTTTGCATCACCGATTTGATCTTTCAATTCTTCCTCGTTTTCGTGATGTCCACATATTAATAAATCGATATCATCTCTTTCTAATTTTTTAAAAGCACTAATTAAGTTATAAACACCATAACGACGCATTAAAGCCCCACCAAAGAAAAAGTATGGTCTATCGTGTTTATAAGTTTCATTATGATAGATGTTTTCCACAATCCCTTCGAAAATAAAAGAAGGTTTGTTGTGCGTATTAAAAAGTTCTTGTAAACCATCTGTTAACGCTAAATAACCTTGTAAATCGCAACTTTTTTCTAATAAATAGTTTGTGTATGACTTCGGTGTTCCTGAGATATTACTTGGTGAATCAGTACATATACCAATTAATGGGCAATGATATTTTTTCTTCGCTTTTAAAGCAGCAGAAATAATTGATGGATTAATTGTGTCACTTAAAAAAACGGCGCTTCTTAAATCCAATTTATTTAATATCTTTTTTACTTGTGGCCAAACATTAATCGCTCTAAAAAATTTATTACCTGACCTTTTAAGATAATGCCAGGTGATATTCTTTTCTCCCTTAGTTTCATTTTTAAGCACTAAATGATTTGTGTTACTAGTGGAATAAGGGCGAATAGAAATAACATCTACCTTATTTTTAAGAGATAACGCACGAATGAGTTTATTATGAAAATTTTGATTAGAAGCATTTAAAGAAATATTCCACTTTGGGTAGAACTCATTCCAATCATTTTGACTTTGTGCGGTCGTAAAATAGATTATTTTCATGCTTTAATTTCCTTTAATATTTCTGCAATTTTAATCACGGATTTTTCAATTGTGTTCTCTTTCGCCGTTTTAATCGCATTTATCGACATACTAGTATTTATGTCGTTTATACATTTAATCATTTTTTCTTCTTCATCTAAAGATACGATATAACCATTTTCGCCATTTTTAATCACTTCTAATGAGGCTACTACTTTATCTGAAGAGATAACTGGTAAACCATTAGACATAGCTTCTAAGGTTGTATGACCAAAGATATCTTGTTTAGAAAGAGTAATAAAAAAGTCACAGCCTTTGAATAAATCAAATAAGTCTTTTTTATTCATGTAATCTCTAATTTCAACATTTTGAATATTATTTTCTTTTAAATAAGATAGGTAATGTCC
>CAVEYA010000031.1:22415-33536 GCA_963619935.1 bacterium
CAAGTTCGCAGATACTTTTTTAAAGATATCAAATAATTGAATATTATTTTTTCTTTCAATAAATTGTGACGCACAAACAAATAGTGGTGATTCAGGTAATGACCATCTCTTTTTATAGCGATTCTTTTGCTCATTAGTTAAAACATCATTTAAAACATCGGATTCATGATAATTACTGTATGGGTAATGATAGATTTTATCTTCTTTAGCACCATAATAAATTAAATACTTATCAGCTTCTTTGCATGGCGAAAGATATTTATCGGCATTACTGATGTAATAAATTTTTAATTTCTTCTTTAATAAAGAATCTTTTTTAATCACACCCCCATTTATTTGTAAGATATAAGGAATGTGATGCTTAATCATATAATGGATGGCCTTTTGTTCCGTGATTGTAGCATAGCCATTCATAATAATTAAGTCATATTCTTGATGATGCTTTTTAATATATTTTACTAATTCACTTGTGATGGAATTTTCTAAACCAAATGCGCCTCTTTTTAGGAATATATGTTTAAAATTATAAACATTATTGTCGTAGAACTTTTGAGGTCTATCTTTAGCCTTCTTTCGTTCAAATATGACATCGATATCTAATATATGGGCTAAGCCATTAAATGTTTCCACTTTATAAGGGGCTGGATGATTAAAAACGAAAAGAACTTTCATGTAATTCATTATATATCATTTCGCTATTAAGAGAAAAATGTTATCATTTTTTTATGCAAAAAATACCTTCTACTTGGTCAGAGTTTTTTCAAGAAATACAAAACGAAGATTATTCTATTTCTTTACATAAATTTTTAGATGAAGAATACGCAAACAATGTTTGCTACCCACCTCGTGATTTATTATTCAATGCTTTTAAGTTAACACCATTAAAGAAGGTTAAAGTAGTGATAATTGGTCAAGACCCATATCACGAACCAAATCAAGCAATGGGTTTATCTTTTAGTGTTCCTAAAGGAGTGAAGGTTCCACCTTCTTTAATTAATATTTATAAAGAGATATACGATGAGTATCAGATTCCTTTAGATTTTACTTCTGGTGACTTAACTTATTTAGCCTCACAAGGGGTATTATTATTAAACTCTATTTTAAGCGTTAGAGCCCATGAGCCATTAAGCCATAACATTAAAGAATATGATTTATTTTTTAAAGATGTTTTAGAAGTGCTTGATAAACAATATCGTCCAATTGTGTTTATGCTTTGGGGCGGACCAGCAAGAAAATTTAAAAAGTATTTAAATAATCCTACTCATCTTATTTTAGAATCTGTTCATCCGTCTCCTTTATCGGCAAATAGGGGTGGCTGGTTTAAAAATAATCATTTTAAATTAGCGAATGAATATTTAATAAAAAATAATTTATCTCCTATTGATTGGAGTAAACAAAAGTAATATCATAATTTTTGGGAGCTAAGCGATAACTTGGCTGAGAGGATTCTTCTTCGAATCGACCATACCTGATCCAGATAATGCTGGCGTAGGAATTGTTTAATATTTTTTAGACCTCCTACGGAAGGAGGTTTTATTTTATGCAAAAACAAAAGGTATTTACAGTGAGAGGCATGGCGGAAATTGGGATATTTACCGCGATTGCCTTCGTTCTTGATTATCTTCAAGGACCAATTTGGCACTTATTATTCAAAAGTGGTGGATCAATCGGCTTTGCAATGGTGCCAATTCTATTTTTAGCTTATAGACGTGGTTTCTTAAGCGCATTTATTTCTGGCTTATTATTAGGCCTTATTCAAATGGTGGATGGTATTGATACTTTACCAAACGCAGCTTGGTATTTAGTAGTTATTCAAGTCGTACTTGATTATATCTTAGCCTATCCATTAGTGGCTTTTGCGGGTTTATTTAAACCATTATTTGATAAAGCTAACACAAAAGGTGATAAGATCCTTTGGATTGTTATTGGTTCCGTTATCGGTGGCTTACTCAAATTTATGTGTCATTTCTTATCTGGATTTATTTTCTGGGGAAATGCCGATTTTGCTGGAGGACCAGTCCTCTACTCATTAATGTATAACAGCACATATATGTTACCAAATATCATTATTTGCACTGGTGTAATGGTCTTATTAGTGACCATTCAACCAAAACTCTTTATCCCAAAAGAATATCAAGTAGCAGAATAGATTAAATAGGTTAAAAAGTAGGCGTCTATCTTAGATGCCTATTTTTTTATGTTTATCTTCTCTAATAGAGAAAATATGATAAGCGAGTTAACATTTTCTAATATATTATGATATATTTATTAGAAAGCGAGGTAATTTTATGGCAAAAGCAAAAGTTAAAAAAGAAGTTGAAGAAAAACCAGTTGAAGATATTAATACTTTGCTTCCTGGTGCAATTTTAATTAATAAACCCACAAAAGAAACCCCAGCTTATGAAGAAACAATTGAAAACGCGAGATTAAATTTTTCTCGTTCCTTTAAAAAAGGAAGATATAAATCTTATATTGCGATGGGTATCGTATTAGCCGCGGCGATTGGGGCAGTTGTTTGTTTAGGCATGAAAGAACAATATTGGAAAATTATTGGCTGGTCCATTGTTGGCGTGGTTGTCGTTGGTATGTTAGTTTACTACATCATTAACCGTAATAGCATGCCTAGTAAAACAAAGGATTACATTAAATTAGTTAATGAACAATTAAATATGCGTAATTTCGCTGATACACGTATTAGTGACGCAGCGGTGGATGAAAAAGATAAGATGGATTTATCTGATCCAATTAGTGACGCGGTTTATACTTCTTTAAATAATATTGCGTCTCGTAACGTGGTAACTGGTAAATTCCTTAATCGTAGTTTTAAAGTCGCTGATTTAGGCTTATATAGTGGCGAAGGTAAAAAACGTTCAGCAGCATTCGTGGGTAAGTATTTAAGCTATCCAAATGAACTTCATTTTGAACATCGTTACATTATTCTTTCTAAAGGCGCACAAGGGATTGATCAACCAACTGATATTCAAGATTTAGTCCCACTTGTGGATGAAGGCAATTTTGTGATTTATGGGAATAAGGACGCTGTCCCTGCTTCTGATTTATCACAAAAGTTTATTGATGCGATTAAAAAGATTAAAGTTTATGACCATTTATTAAATTTAAATGTTGTTGTTTGGGCTGGCCACTCTGCTGTCTATGCTTCTTATGATGATTCTGTGATGACTCTTCCATTTCAAAAACCATTTGATAAGAGCAGTAATGAACAATATGCTTCTACATTAATTCTTTTATTAGAAGCTTTATCCCTAATTTGCTAAGGATTTTTATGAATCAAGTTGGTCGTTGGTTAGGTATTAAATGTTATAAACATAATGGTTCCATTCATCGTTATTGGGATCGTGGTTTAGTATTGGAAAATAATGACGACTATATTGTTATAGCCACTAAAAGGGCAAAGGTCATTGAAAGCAATGGTAGACGTTGGTTTACTAAAGAACCTGCGGTTACAATCTTTTCTAAAAAAGAATGGTGGAACGCTATTTGCATGCTCAAAAAAGAAGGTATTGTCTATTACTGCAATATTGCTTCTCCTTCTTTAATTGAAAGAGATGCAATTAAATATATTGATTATGATTTAGATGCGAAATTATTTCCAAATGATGAAATTCGTGTTCTTGATGAAAAGGAATACCTCTATCATAAAACAATCTATCAATATAGTGATGATTTAGACACTGTACTTAAGTACACAACAAGGAAAATCATTCAATTAATGAAAGATAGAAAGTTTCCTTTTGAAGATCAAAAGATTAGAGAGTATTACGCTCAATATTTATTAAACACAGAAAAGAAGAATGAAGAATGAAACAAATTGTTTTATTGACACATAGTAAAGAAGAAACTATGGCGTTAGGTCATAAATTAGCAAATAAATTACCTAATGGAATTACTTTAACTTTAACTGGTGATTTAGGAGCAGGCAAAACGACTTTTGTTCGTGGCCTTGCAGAAGGGCTTAATATTAAAGAAGTGGTGCAATCGCCAACATTTAATATTATGAAAATATATTTAAAAGGTAATCGCCCTTTAATTCATATTGATGCTTATCGTTTAGCAGATATCGATACTGATATTGGCTTAGATGAATATATTGGCTATGAAACTGGTATCACAGTGATTGAATGGCCGATGTATATCGCTAAATTAATTCCTGATAACGCAATAGAAGTAGAGATATTAAATAAAGGTGATGACACTCGTCAAATAACCTTTACGATTAAAGATGATTCTTTAGGAGCAATGTTTAATTAATATGTATTCAATTATTTTAGATTCATCTAATACAGCGTTAACAGTAGGTGTGGCTAAAGACCATCAATTAATTGATTCTATTTCTTACGAAGCTTGGCAACAACAATCAGAATATATGATTCCAGAATTAAATAAATTCATGGAAAAATATGATATCAATAAGGATAACATTGAGGATGTGATTGTAGCGATTGGGCCTGGTAGTTATACCGGTGTTCGTATTTCCATCACTATTGCTAAAACAATCGCTGCGGCGATTCATTGTAAGGTTTATGCAATTAGTTCCTTACAAGCGGAAAAAGACGGCAAAAACCCATCCATTTGTGTAATTAATGCGAGAAGCAATCGCTCCTATATTGGTGTTTATGAAAATGAAAAAGTGATTATGAATGATTGCATTATGACTAATGATGAAGTGAAGAAATATATTAACGAACATCCTTCTTATTCATTATGTGGTAATGCAAGTTATTTAGGCTTAGAAGGTAAAAATTCTAATTTAGCGAAAGAGATGCTTTCCTTAATTGAGTTTATCTCTCCTATTGATAATCCATTAGCCTTAAAACCTGTTTACATGAAGGATTAATATGATTCCTGATATTAATATTAGAAAAGCGGAAGATAAAGACATTCCACGTATTATGGAAATTGAAAATATCTGCTTTATTGCTCCTTGGAAGGAAAAAGATGTTCTATATGAAATACATGAAAACATAGTGAGTAATTTTTGGGTCATTGAAGTAGACAACAAGATTGAAGGGTTTGCGGATTATTGGAAAACCTTTGATTCTGCGACAATCGCTCAAATTGCAATTGATCCAAAAAGACAAAAGCAGCATTTAGGTAGTTATTTATTAAAAGAAATTATTGCTGATTGCTATGCAAAGAAAGTAAGATTCATTACTTTAGAAGTTAGAATCCATAATATAAACGCAATCAACTTATATAAGAAATATAGATTTGAACAAGTATTAGTGAAAGAACATTATTACAGCAATGGCGATGATGCGATATATATGATTAGAAAGGTGGAAAATTAAATGGCAACAATTCTTGCGATTGAATCAAGTTGTGACGAAACTTCAATTGCAATTACCAGAGATGGTAAATTACTTTCCAATGTTGTTTCCACACAAATTGACGTGCATCGTAAATATGGTGGCGTTATGCCTGAAATAGCTTCTCGATTACATGCCGAAAATATTGGCGTTGTGTTAAGCGAAGCGGTAGAACAAGCTGGTATTAAAATAGAAGATGTCGATGCGATAGCGGTTACTCGTGGCCCTGGCTTAATTGGTGCTTTGCACGTTGGTTTACAATGTGCAAAAACATTAGCCATGCTTTATCATAAACCTCTTATTCCAGTTCATCATTTAACTGGACACATCTACGCGAATGAATACATTGCTCCATTAGAATTCCCTTTATTAGCGGTTGTGGTGTCGGGTGGCAATAGTGAACTCGTACTCATGGAAGGCCCAATGAAATTTAAAGTGATTGGGGAAACTCGCGATGATGCGATTGGTGAATGTTACGATAAAGTGGCCCGTGTATTAGGGCTTCCTTATCCTGGTGGACTACCAATTGATAAACTAGCTAAAGAAGGTGAACACACTTATAATTTGCCAACTCCATTAAAAGGTGAACACACCTATGATTTATCCTATTCGGGATTAAAGACTAATATCATTAACTTAGTCCATAATCTCGAACAAAAAGGAGAAAAAGTAAATGTTCCTAATATGTGCCGTTCATTCCAAGACGTCGCGGTAGGGTTAGTTGTTGATCGTGCGATTAAAGCGGTTAATGAATATAAAGTTAAAGAAGTAATTCTAGCGGGTGGTGTTAGCGCCAATTCCTATTTACGTAGTGAAATGCAAAGAGAAATGGAACAACGCGGAATCAAGATTATTATTCCTCCAATGTGGTGTTGCACTGATAACGCTGCAATGATTGCAAAAGTTGCAGAACATTTATACGATATGAAAATCTTCGCCCCATTAACTATTGGAGTGGATCCAAACTGGTTTATCGAAGATTATGACAAATTTTAATAATACTGAATATCAATTTAGTATATAATTGATAACAAACAAAAGGAGAAAGATTATGGCATCTATTAAATCTACTAGTTTTGAGCTTTATGATGTTGTTACTTCTGGTGACAAAGAAGAGCTCGAAGAATTAAAAGAAGTAACCTTAGAAGGTTGGGTTAGAACTAATCGTGATAATGGTTCAATTGGTTTTATTGAATTCAATGATGGAACCTATTTTAAAAACGTACAATTAGTTTATGATAATAATTCCCATAATCATGATTTATTAACTTCATTAAGAACCGGAGCCGCAATTAAAGTTATTGGTGAACTCCATTTAACACCTGAAAATAAACAACCATTTGAAATTAGAGTTAAAGATTGTGAATTAGAAGGCGATGTAGCGGATGATTATCCATTACAAAAGAAGAGACATTCATTTGAATTCTTACGTGATATCGCGCATATCCGTCCAAGAGCCAATACTTTCCAAGCTGTTTTTAGAGTCCGTTCTGTTCTTTCTATGGCAATTCATGAATTTTTCCAAGAAAGAGGATTCATTTATGTCCATACACCTTTAATTACCACAAACGATGGTGAAGGTGCCGGAAATGTATTTGATGTTGTCACTCATGACACAAAAGATCCAAATAGTTTCTATGGTCGTAAGGTAAATTTAACTGTCACTGGTCAATTACATGTTGAACCATTCGCTTTAGCGTTTAGAGATGTTTATACTTTTGGACCTGCTTTCCGTGCAGAACATAGTAACACAGTTAGACATGCTTCCGAATTCTGGATGGTTGAACCTGAAATCGCTTTTGCAGATTTAAATGACAATATGGATTTAATTGAAGATTGTGTTAAATATTGTATTACTTACGTGATGCAATCTTGTAAAGCAGAAATGGAATTCTTCAACACGATGATTGATAAAACATTGCTTGATCGACTCAACCATGTTTTAAATAGTGAATTTAAGAAAATGAGTTACACAGAAGGTGTAGAAATTCTCAAAAAAGCCGTAAAAGACGGACATAAATTCGATAATCCAAATATTGAATGGGGTATGGATTTACAATCTGAACATGAAAGATACTTAACTGAAGAAGTCGTCAAAGGTCCATTATTCTTAACTGATTATCCAAAAGAAATTAAAGCTTTCTATATGCGTGAAAACGATGACGGTAAGACTGTTGCAGCCTGTGACTTACTTGTTCCATTTGTTGGTGAGTTAGTCGGTGGTTCCCAAAGAGAAGAAAGATATGAAATCTTAAAAGCTAAGATGGAAAAACTTGGTAACGATAAAGAACTTGATTGGTATCTTGATACTCGTCGTTATGGTGGTTGTAAACACTCCGGATTCGGTATTGGCTTTGACCGTTTATTAATGTATGTCACTGGTATGCAAAACATTCGTGATGTTCAACCATATCCACGCACAAGTGGTTCCATTAAATATTAATTATGGCGGACAAAAATAAAGTATTAACACCAGAGGAAATGCAAAGAAAAGAAGTAATTCGAAAAAGATTATTAATCGTCTTAGTGGCGATAGATATCTTACTTATTGCTTATTTAGTATTTGAATTAATCTCGGTAATTAAAAATCTATAAAAAAAGAATCTCAATCGAAAGTGGTTGAGATTTTTTATTGTTGGTTATTATTCGGATTATTGTTTTGATTGTTTGTTGGACTGAAGGACTGCGCCATTTGTTTATTTTGGTTATAGCCTTCTAATGATTTATCAAAGATAGAATTGCTACGAGAATATAATTGTATGGTTCTAGCAATTAAAGCTTGTAAAGATACTAAATACCAAACACCACCGACAAGCATAAGTGGGACAAAGATATAACTGGCCCAAGCTGCCGCTTCTAAGTGTGGTGTATTAACTAGTTCTGGCCAAGAAACCAATAAAGAACCCTCTTGTGAAACAAAGACATGGGAGAAATCCCATACAAATAAAATAGTGGAGAAACCAGTTTCCTTATAATCAAATACATTGTATGACCAGTCACGACATACTGCGTTTCTTATTATTAACAATAACGCAGCAACTAGCATAAGTAAGAAAGGAATCCAAGATTGTTTATAGAATAATCTCCAACTCTTTTTGCGTGCGTATCTGATGAAGTGCTTCTTATCAGTAATTACACGCGTAATGACAACATCATGACATAAGTTATCGATGCGTTTACCTTGCCATTTCATTACCTTAGTAATCCACATACCGATATAGCCAATAATGACAAACACTAAGATGACAATTAAAAGAATAGCAAAGATTAATCGCTTGTCATTTTCACTTAATTTAATTAATAAATTAATCATACTTGCCTCCTTTAAAATTCAATCTTAACGCCAGAATTATCGTCTTCATCGTTATCTTCATCATCATCCATGATATCGTAGTCATCATCACGCTTAACATTATTATTAGGTGTAATTGGAGTGTTAATAACTTCCTCTTTAATAGGAGGAATATTATTCTCAATTTGTGATGGTGAAGGTTGGTCATGAACAATAGTGTTTTCTTCACGCGAAAGATTTAAATCAATACGTTCAATTTCTTTATTTTCTTCTGATTCTACATTAATTTGTTCAACTTCATCTTCTTTAATATCTTGTCTTAAATATTCTGGAGTGTAGAAAGGATCATTACTTAATGAGATTGATGTATCAACATTATTACTAATGATTGTGCTTACTTCACCTTCTGTGTGACTTATTCCGTTATTATCTTGACCTAGAGTGGCTAAACGTTTTTTCGCTTCTATATCTTCAGGTAAATCTTCTTGTAAGGAATGGCCAGTAAAGAATAAAACAATACTTTTAATAAATAAGAAGATAAAGACAAAAATAGATATAACTAAATAAACCGCTAATGCGATGAGTAACACTGGTAATACTAAGATATAGAGAATGCCTTTTCCAAAGCTTTTAAAGAAGTTTGCCATAGTCTAATTAAATTGTATCTTTATTCCTTCTCTTTAACAAATAATTATTGATTAAAACAATAATTCCTTCTAATGCAAAGAAGATAGTAACTGTTAATAATCCTAATGGAGCAGGAATCATACTATAGAAGATTGCTACTAAGAATAAGGTAAGTAATAAATCTCCGCCGAAAAGGATATAAAGAATAACCTTATTTTCCATTAATATTTGAATCATTAAGATTAGTCCAATAAATAATGAGAATAACGCAAAAAGGTATGCAATTGGGCCATAAATGAAGGCAAATACAAGCATTAACACCAAAGAAGAATATAAAGCAATTAAAAGAATTGATTCCTTTATTTTATTCTCATTTGTGTGATAACCAAATTTAGTAACTTCTTCTTTAATAACGATATAAGAAAATATTTCTTGTGTAATCGAAATAAAGAATATGAATAAAGGAACAATATAATTTAAATAGGTAAAGTCATTAACTTTAAAAGCAGTAGCGAATACTTCAATGATATTTCTCCCAGTCATTAATTCAATTAAAGGAATTGAAGCATAAGAGAATCCAATTTGCACTATTGTGGTTATTAATATAATCCAAAAAGCGGATATCTTTTTCTCGATTAATAAGCCAAAGATGAAACCAGAAATAAGGGAAGGAATGACATAAAAGATTGTGTCATCTATTTTCCATATTGTGCAAATTAAGCATAATCCCACAGTGGCAATCGCATAGATGGGAAAATATCCTTTCTTACAATGTAATGTCACAATTGTGGATGTTAACGGTAAAACAAATACAATTAAGAAAAATAAAACAGGCACAAGAGTGGTTAATAAAACAAAGACCACATTAATCGCTGCCATTAAAGCCATATAGGTAATGTTCTTCACTAATGTATCTTTATGTTCAAACTGTTTCATAAGTTAAATTCTATCATTTTAATGAAGAATTTTTTATAAAATTTCTTATTCGTTGAGTATTTAATAAATATGAGACTTAAAAAGGCACTTTTCTTTTTCTTAACTTTCCTCATTATAAGTTGTAGTGAACCTAATAAAGATAATCATAATGATGAGGTTATATACGAATATAATGATGTTGCTAATAAAATGATTAGTTATGAGAATCTATTTTCTTTAGAAAGTGAGCACTATTATGTTTATATTTATTCATTGACTTGTGGGCACTGCCAGAGCATTAAAAATAGGGTAATAAATTTTGCCTTAAATCATGATAATTTTTATTTATTAGAATATGTATCTAGTATACCTATTTATGAAACGATTGACACTACAATAGGGGCCACTAATTATATTGATGTTGGAATATTAGGAACGCCTTCCTTATTAGAAATATATAAGCATGTTTTAGTGAACAATATCGCTGGAGAAAATGAAATAATTAAGACACTGTCTAATCTTTAAACTTATTAAATTGATTAAATTACATGTGTATGATAGTATATTGCTAAGCAATATATGGATTTTAAAAAAGAATTAAATGAAAAACAATTTGAGGCGGTCACAACGCCTTATCAACATGTTCGTGTTGTCGCTGGAGCAGGATCTGGCAAGACTAGAGTTTTAACATATCGTATTGCCTATTTAATTTCTGAAATGGATGTTGCTCCATGGTCTATCTTGGCAATTACCTTTACTAACAAGGTTGCGAATGAAATGAAGAATAGAGTTGTAGCGATGATTCCAGACTCACAAAAAGATTTAACTATTAAAACATTCCATTCCTTCGCTGCTAACTTTTTAAGACATGAAATATCAGTTTTAGGATTTCCATCTTCTTTTACCATTTTAGATGAAGAAGATCAAACTAAATTATTAAAGGATATCGCAGCTTTAATG
>CAVEYA010000032.1:0-5140 GCA_963619935.1 bacterium
AATAATCCTAATAAAAATTAATACTTAAATTTGAAACTAAAAATATAATAGCAATAATATCTTCTTTTTAACATAGGCATTATTAATAAAGTAGCAAAATAGAAGTAATAAAATAAATAAGAAAATAGAATAAATCAAAGAGTATGTAAGTAGGTTATACAATAATCAAATTTCTTTAATTTGCATAATTCTTGTATAAAAGAAAAATTTTTAAAAAATTATGAACATTCTTCTTAAAAAGAATTAGACTATACTTATATGAATTTCAAACATACAAAAATTAAAGACACAAAGGGATTGCTTAGACAGCTCCCAACTCTTAGATATACGAAATCTAAATATTTGTATATCGCCACTGATAACGCTAGATGTCCAAAATCGGAAGTCTATATCCAACCAGGAGACCATGTTAAATGTTGTCAAATCGTTGGTATGCGTCATGGTGCTTTTTTTGATCAACCAATCCACACAGCTTGTTCTGGCACATTTGTTGGTTATGAAAAACACTATCACCGTTCTGGAAAACTAGTGAACTTCATGAAAATCGAAAATGATTTTAAAGATGATTATGATGACTATGTCAAAGAAAGAACACCTGAGGAAATCGCAAAATTAACAAAGGAAGATATGGTAGAAATCTTAAAAAACTGCGCTTTAGTAGGTCTAGGTGGTTCTTCTTTCCCAACATACATCAAATTTCAAACTAATGAAAAAATTAATACCATCTTAATTAACGGCATTGAATGTGAACCTTATATCACCGCAGACCAAAGAATTATGATGGAATACCCAAAACGTATTGTTTCCGGTATCAAATATGTGATGCAGGCATTCAACTGCCATGATGCACGCATATGCATTAAAAAGAAATATAAGGATTTAAAAGCCATGTGGGATGAATATCTCAAAAGAGAAGAAAACGATCCTCTTGGTAAAGATATTAAGATTAGTTTAGTGGGAAACTACTATCCACAAGGTTGGGAAGTAGAAATGATTAAATCCGCAACTGGAATTAGATTAAAACCAGGCGAACTTCCAAGTAAACATGGAATTTTAAACTTTAACGTATCCACAATCGTAGGCTTATATAAAGCCATAAGATACAATATGCCAGTTATTAAAAGAGATATTACTGTCACAGGTGATGGCATTAAGTATCCAACCAACTTTAGAGTTACTGTTGGCACATCCGTTAAAGAATTAATTGATATGTGTGGTGGTTATAAAGATCCAGAAAAAGAAAAAGTCTTTATTTTGGGCGGCCCAATGATGGGTGCCTCATTACCAAGTGATGATACAATTGTCACTAAGACAGTTACTTCTGTTATTGTTTTAAATAAAACAAAAGAAATCGAACAACCATGTGTAAGATGCGGTAAATGCGTTTTATCTTGTCCACAAGGTTTATTGCCAGTCGAGATTATGAACGCAGTTAAATCTTTAAATAAAGAAAAGATTAAAATGCTTAATCCAACAAAATGTATTGAATGTGGTCTATGTGCCTATGGATGTACAAGCAAAATCCAAGTCACAGATTATATTAGAAAGGCCAAAATAATGGCGAAGTTATAATATGAATATTGTTAAAGAAAACGCTCCACATATTAGAAAGAAAATTTCCGTACAAAGAATGATGCTTGATGTCATCATTGCTCTTTTACCTGTCGTTATTATGTCTTTAGTTGTTTACCAGCTAAAAGCTTTAATGATTATTGGTATTTCAATTGTCACCATGGTTTTAGCGGAATTTGTGTATGTTGGTTTAAGAAATAAAATGCCAAAAGATGGTGACAAACATTCCTTTAAAGAAAAATTCTTATATGCTTATAAAGGACATTACACAGTTGTTAACATAGTTGCTCCGATTGTTAGCGCATTAATCTTTGCCATGATTATGCCTGCTAATGCAACTTGGTATGCAACCTTAGTCGGCTCATTATTAGGAATCACATTAGGTAAATTAGTATTCGGTGGTTTAGGCAACAACATCTTTAATCCTGCCGCAGTTGGTATGGTGATTAGCAAGATTTGTTTTGCTAGTAATTATCCTGCTATCGATTATAGTAAATATTCCTATATTGATGTTTCCGCTGGCGGAACACCATTATCAGATTTAGCGAGTAATGGATTAAGCACAGCCTTAAATGATTATTCAATCTTTAATCTCTTATTTGGTCGAATCGGTGGAACCTTAGGCGAAGCATGTTCTATCTTAATTATTATCGGTGCGATTTATCTATTAATTAGACACGCTGCTGATTTTAGAAGTATGTTAAGTTATTTAGGAACATTCTTATTCTTAATTTTAATTTCTGGTATTGTGATTATTAATGTTAATCCAAATAATATAAATTATTTAAGTTTCGTTTTATATGAATTATTAACCGGTGGTTTGCTCTTTGGTGCAGCATTTATGATTACTGATCCAGTAACATCTCCAATTACTTCACCTGGCAGAGTTATTTACGGTATTTTAGTTGGTATTTTAACTGTCTTTATTCGTTTCTTTGCCGCTTTACCAGAAGGTGTTGCCTTCTCCATATTAATTGGCAATATGTGCGCTCCATTAATTGACCAAGTCAAGTGGAGTTCACAAAAATACACAGTCAAGAAATTAATTGTTATGGCGTGCATGCTAATTATTTCAGCAGCGGTATTAGTAATTGTTTTAATCTTCAAGAAGGATGGTTTCTGGTATGAATAAAAATATGAAAAAATATATCATCACATCCTTAACTCTTTGCGCAATTGGTGCTGCCGCAGCATTAGTTATTGGTGGCACTCACTTATTAACTAAAGACCGCATTGCCCAAAACGAAAAAGAAAAACAAAAGAAAGCTTTAAAAGAAGTCTTTGAAAGTGCAGATAAATTTTCTGAAGCCGCTAATGACTTTGTCATTTCTAAACATAATTATTTGCAAAACTACTACATCGCTTATAGCGAAGAAGTCGAACTTGGCTATGTTTATTTAGTTGATGGCAAAAACGCTTATGGTGAAATTTCTTTGATGGTCGGTATCACTGATGCAGGCATCGGACAAATCTCCATTATCACTAATACACAAACATATGGCACAACACTTGAAGATAATTATATTACTCCATATCAAAATGGTACTTCATCTTTAGATGATGTTTCTTGTGGAGCTACCTATGGAGCTAAATTAATACAAAGCATGACTAAACAAGCTAATGAAGATTATTTAGCGAGAAAGGAAGTAAAATAATGAGCGAAAAAGTTAATCAAAAGAAAAACTTCCTTAAAGGATTGTTTATTGAAAACCCACTATTCGTATCGATATTAGGCACATGTCCAGCTTTAGCCACAACTAAAACTATCGAATCTGCAATAGGTATGGGTTTACTATTTATTATCGTTTTAATTTGTTCTAACGTATTAATCTCTCTCGTGAAGAAGTTAATTCCTGAAGAAATTAGAACTCCTTCTTACATTGTGATTATTGCGACATTTGTCACGATGGTCAAAATGTTTGCCCAAGCGTTCTTACCAGAACTTTATTCCACATTAGGTGTTTTCATTTCCTTAATCGTTGTGAACTGTATCGTACTTGGTAGAGCAGAAGCATATGCTTCTAAAAACTCTGTAATCTCATCATTCTTTGATGCGTTAGGCATGGGCATTGGTTATACATTAGCATTATTATCCATTGCTTTATTCCGTGAAATCATCGGTTCAGGAATGATTACCTTTGGTAAAATCTTTACCTTTATTCCTGTTACTCATCTTTACATTTTAAGAAACGCAAGCGGATCGGTGAATTATTCGATTTCTTTATTCCAACAACCAGTTGGTGCGTTTATTGTTTTTGGTACAATTCTTGCTATCTTAGCGTATCGTAAAAATAGTAAAGCTGATAACGCATTAGCAAAGAAGAGAAGAGATGCTTTAAAAGCTAAGGAGGTCAAATAAGATGAACATATTAGTGACTTTCTTACTTGGCATTGTTTCCAGTATGTTAATTGATAACGTTTTGTTATCACGTTTCTATGGCATTTGTCCATTCTTAGGTGTTTCTAATAAACCTAAGAGCGCTTTAGGCATGGGCTTAGCGGTTGTCTTTGTTATTGTTTTAGCAAGTGCAATTTGTTGGCCGTTATATCAACTACTCGCTTTAGCGGATATTGCTTTTATGGACACAGTAGTCTATATCTTAGTGATTGCTTGTTTAGTCCAATTAGTGGGTTTATTTATTAAAAAATATTCCCCATCTTTGTATAAATCTCTTGGTATCTATTTACCATTGATTACCACAAACTGTGCAGTTTTAGGTGTCGTACAAGGTAACACTGACAGTGCTTTAAATTTTGTGGAATCAATGAGTAATGCCTTAGGTACATCATTAGGTTTCTTATTAGTCATCTTTATCTTCTCTTGTATTAGAACAAGATTAGATACACCAAATATTCCTAAGGCTTTTAGAGGGCTTCCAATTGCTTTAATTACTGCCTCTTTAATGGCTTTAGCGTTCATTGGTTTAGGAGGCATGGTGAACTAATGGTTTATTTAATTATTTCCATTATTGTCATTATTGCCCTAGTCGTTTTATTTATGGTGAGTTTTGTACTATATAAGAAAACTCCAGCTCCTAAAGGATGCGAAAATCTAATGATTAATGAAGAAAACTGTATGGCTTGTTCTAATCAAGCTTGTGCACATAAAAAGAAGGAACAATAATTATGAAAATTATTATCTTTGCGATTGCTATATTAGCCGGATTAGGCCTCATCTTAGGCTTTGCTTTAGCCATAGCGGCGAAAGTCTTAGAAGTTAAAGAAGACGAAAGAATCGAAGAAGTCGCAAAAATGTTACCAAACTATAACTGTGGATCATGTGGTTACGCTGGCTGTAAAGGTATGGCGGAAGCCCTTGTCAAAGGTGATGAACATAAATTAAGCAAATGTAAACCAGGTAAACCAGACTTACATTTTAATAAAATTAAACAATACCTTGATGAACATCCAAATCCAGATGGCAGTAAAGTCAAGGTGGATTTATAATCATGAAAAACAAAAGCTACACTTTTTTGGGTGTGGCTATTTTTTGTTTGTCTGCTTGTAACCAAGAAAAAATAAGTCAATACTATCAAGCTTTTGACACACTTGTTGCAATCTCGACTTA
>CAVEYA010000033.1:0-7791 GCA_963619935.1 bacterium
AACTTCGCTACTCCCGGTTAGTTAATATAATAACAAACATTTATATAAAATAAATAGTAGAAAATAAAAAAAGGACTCGCCAATTATGGAAAGTCCTTATAATTAATAAATTAATTATTTATTTAATGCTTGGCTAACCGCAACAGCAACTGCCACAGTAGCACCAACCATTGGGTTATTACCCATACCGATTAAGCCCATCATTTCCACGTGAGCAGGAACGGAAGAGGAACCGGCGAATTGAGCGTCACTATGCATACGACCCATTGTATCAGTCATACCATAGCTAGCTGGACCAGCGGCCATATTATCTGGGTGCAATGTACGACCTGTACCACCACCAGAAGCAACGGAGAAGTATTTCTTGCCTAATTCGTTACATTCTTTCTTATAAGTGCCTGCAACTGGGTGTTGGAAACGAGTTGGGTTGGTGGAGTTACCAGTAATAGAAACATCCACACCTTCTAAGTGCATAATAGCAACGCCTTCACGAACATCATCAGCGCCATAGCATCTGACTGCTAAACGATCTGGGTTATTACCATATTTAGTTTCTTTAACGATGCTAACTTTACCAGTGTAGTAATCAAATTGTGTTTCAACGTGTGTAAAGCCATTAACACGGGAGATGATTTTAGCAGCATCTTTGCCTAAACCATTTAAGATGACTCTTAATGGAGTTTTGCGGACTTTATTGGCGGTTTTTGCAATACCAATAGCGCCTTCAGCAGCAGCGAAAGATTCGTGTCCTGCTAAGAAAGCAAAGCACTTGGTTTCTTCATTTAATAACATAGCCGCTAAGTTACCATGACCTAAACCAACTTTACGGTCATCAGCGACAGAACCAGGAATGCAGAATGATTGTAAACCAACACCAATCCATTTTGCGGCTTCTGCTGCATCTTTAGCGTTGTGTTTAATAGCAAGTGCCGCGCCAACTAAGTAAGCGTAGCAAGCGTTTTCAAAACAAATTGTTTGAATGTCTTTTACCATTTGGTAGACATCTAAGCCTTTGCCTTTTGTAATTTGTTCAGCTTCTTCAATAGAAGAGATTCCAGCTTCATTTAAAGCTTTGTTAATTTGGGCGATACGTCTTTCGTATCCTTCAAATGTAATTGCCATATTAAATACTTCCTCCCCTATTCTTTACGTGGATCAATGAACTTAACACCGTCATTGTATCTACCGTATTGGCCTTTAGCCTTTTGTAAAGCTTCTTCTGCGGATAAACCTTTTTTCATGAAATCAGTGAATTTACCTAAAGATAAATATTGATAACCACAAATTTCATTGTTTTCATCTAACGCTAAAGAAGTGATATAGCCTTCCGCTAATTCAAGGTAACGTGGGCCTTTATCCTTTGTGGAATAAATTGTGCCAACTTGGGAACGTAAGCCTTTGCCTAAGTCTTCAAGACCAGCACCAATAGTTAAACCGTTTTCTGAGAAAGCAGATTGGCTACGACCATAAACGATTTGTAAGAATAATTCTCTCATCGCAGTATTAATCGCGTCACAAACTAAGTCAGTATTTACTGCTTCTAATAATGTTTTACCAACAATAGCTTCGCTAGCCATCGCGGCGGAATGGGTCATACCAGAACAGCCGATTGTTTCAATTAATGCTTCTTCGATAATACCATTTTTAATATTTAAGGTAAGCTTACAAGCACCTTGTTGTGGGGCACACCAACCGATACCATGGGTAAAACCACTGATATCTTTAATTTCACGAGAATAAACCCATTTACCTTCTTCAGGAATAGGAGCACACCCGTGTGATGCACCGCAATTGACTTTGCACATATTTTCTACGTCTTTTGTGTATTGCATAGTAGTTTAATTTTCCTTTCTTTTATCATATTTTAATGATAATTTAAACCGGAATTATTATATCAAAGAGACATTAAAAGTAAAATGCTAAAACTTTAAGAATTAGCAATCTTAATTAGGTAACAAACTTTGTTTATTAACTCACCAAAAAATGTAAATAAATATTTATTTAAGTTATTGCTACCACTATATAATTGTGCTAAATTTATTTTGGTAAAAAAATACCTATATCGATTATGGAAGACCAAAATAAAGAAGAATTAGTAAAATTAATTGAGTATTTAATTCATCATAACGAACATCATAATGACGAATTAATTGAATTAGCAACTTCTTTAAAAGAAATTAATAAAGAAGCTTATTTAAAAGTCTTAACTGCTATAGAAGAATATAAAAAAGGAAATAATACATTGAGTGCCGCACTCGATGAATTAAATAAATAAGGATTTTTATGTGCTTATCAGTTGTTTATAAAGATAAAAAAGAAGAACAAAATATCTTAATGAAAAATGTGATGAGCATTGAAACTATTAATAACCATTTAATCTTTACTGATTTAATGGAACACAAACTCGACGTAATTGGGAAATTAGAAGTTGCTAATCTCGTCGATGGTTTTGTAATTGTGCATTTAGAAGATAAATAGTTATGGCAAAACCAGTGATTATAGCTTTTTGTGGTAAAGGAGGGGTAGGCAAAACCTCTATTTCAGCGTTAAGTGTGAGATTGCTTCATGAAGCATATCCAAATAAAAAAATATTAGCAATTGATGCTGATCCTGCAATTGGTTTAGCGACCGCTTTAGGAGTAACTTCTTCTTCCACTGTCGATGATATTCGTAAATTATTTATTGAACATGCAGAAAATGGGGAAACAAAAGCAGCTTTAGAAATTCTTTCCGAAGCCAAATATCAAATCTTTGACGCTTTAGTCGAGATGGATAATATCTCCTTTTTAGCAATAGGAAGACCAGAAGCCAGTGGCTGCTACTGTAAAGTAAATGCCTATTTAAAAGAAGTTATTAGTTTATTAGCGGATAATTTTGATTATGTTGTTATTGATGGAGAAGCTGGTATTGAACAGGTTAACCGTCGAGTAATGGAAAAAGTTACTCATCTCGTTCTTGTAAGCGATGCTTCTAAAAAAGGTATTGAAGTAACAAAAACAATTAAGAAAGTAGCCACAGATTTAGTGATGTTTGAACATGATGGTTTAATTCTTAATCGTGTAAATAAATCAGTTGATGTGAATAAATTAGATTTAGAATCATTAAATTTAATAAGTGTCATTCCTGACGATCAAGAAATGATGCTTTCTGATGTGAATGGTAATTCTTTATTTTTATTAAATAAAGATTCAAATATCGTTAAAGGCACGAAAAAAGCCTTAGAAAAATTAGGAATACTATAAGGGGGGTCTTATGAAAGATTTAAAGCATTTATATTATTTCGAAAAACTATTAGAGGACGCGAATAATGAACTCGTGAGAAAGGCTAAAGAAGATGGTTTAAAATGTGTTGGCAACACATGCGCACAAGTACCAGAAGTTCTTTTAAACCTTAAAGGTTGTTTCTCCACTCGTTTAAGAGCGCCACGTACTGGCTCATTAGAAATGGGGACATATTATATGACTTCATTTTTATGTGAATACACCAGAGCGTTACTTGAAAGAGCCATTGAAGGCGGTTTTCAATTCCTTGATTGTTTATTAACACCTGATGGCTGCACGATGATTAACCGTTGTGTAGAAAATATGGAGTTGTTAAAAACTATTCCTAATGAAGGATTCTTCTATGAATATTTAGAAGTTCCAATGAAAGATGATGATAACGGATTAAGTTTATATGTGTCTGAATGCCGTAAAAAAGTTTTAAACTCACTTCATGATCACTTTGGTGTTGATGTGTCTGATGACGCTCTTAGAGAAGCCGTTAAAGAACATAATGAATTATGTCGAATCATCACTGAATTAGGAAACTTTAGAAAAGAAGACAATCCACGTATCACAGGTTATGAGTTCCATATTATTACCATGTGTACATACGTGTGCCCGCATTATTTATTAATAGATAAGTTAAAGGAAACTTTAGAAGAGGTTAAAACTAGAGAACCTGATGAAAAGAAGAAATTTAGAGCAAGAGTAATGGTAGTTGGTTCAGAAATTGATGATGTCGATATGATTAAGTTAATTGAAGAATCAGGCGCGAGAGTGGTTGCTGATAGATTCTGCTACGGTTCATTACCAGGAAGACAAGAAATTATCTTAAATGATAATGAAGATGTATTAACACAAATATGCGAACAATACATGCACTCCTGTATGTGTCCAAGACATATGAACCTTGATAAATTTAAAAAGAGAAAAGAATATGTCAATCAAATCGCCAAAGAATATAACGTTGATGGCATTATCTATGAGCAAATGAAATTCTGTGATCCATGGGCATATGAAAGAATGACTGGTACTCATATCTTAAGAGATTCATATAATTACCCAGTTCTATCTATTGATAGACCATACGCAGTTGGTACTTCTGGTCAAATTAGAACCAGAGTTCAAGCGTTCGTTGAAAGTATTGAAATTAAGAAGATTCAAGGAGGCAATAAATAATGGGAAGCAAAGTTGGTTCTGAACCACTCGGTAAACTCTATAATGGCAAGAGAGTAAGAAAAAGAAGAGAGTGGAGAGGTGTCGTTGACACTCTATATGATTTTAGATGCTGGCTTAAAATCATGTGGATGCTTGCTAAATTTATTGTTAAGCCAAATAACTTAAAAGGTTTCTTCCGTTATAGATGGATGGTTAACTATTTAGCCGTTCCAATGATGATTGATAAACACACTACTGGTTTAAGAAAAGAAGCCTTAAGAATTGCGCATACTGAATATGACTTAGTCGCATTAGATATTGCTCAATTATTAGGAAGAGTATTTAAAGCTGATAAAAGATGCGGCAATAATCAAAAATTCTCCAAAAAGTGTGTAGTTCTCGATGAAAATGAAATGTTCCACATTATGTGTGGTTTCCCAAATTTATACGCAGTTAGCTGGGAAACTGCAGCGATTTATGTTTCCGTCTTATTAAATGGCGGAGCAGTTACCCACTATCTTGATGTTCTTCAAGAAATGGGTATTCCAGGTGACGTTTGTCCAATGCCTGCCGCAGAAGCTGGTGCGGCGGTAGATGAAGATATGCCTGTTTATGGTGCATGTGCTGTTCAATGTAACACAACTTGTGACGGTTCCTTAATGGGTAACGGCATCATGTCTAAGAAGTATGAAGAATTCGGAATTCCTACTTTCCAAATTGCCGCTCCTCTTAGACACACTGAAGATGGTGTACAAGACTATGCTGCACAAGAAGTAAGAAATGCAATTAAGTTCATTGAAGAAAAGACTGGTCAAAAATGGGACTGGAACCACTACTTCAAATGTGCAAAACGTTTTAACGAAGAAAATAGACTTCGTAAATCTTGGATGGATATGTCTAAAACTGAATATCCACAAGTATATGGTGCTAACTTAGCGTTATATGCTGAAACAACTTATATGGCTGTTGCTGGACGTTCTGATGATTTCATAAAAGCAGATCGTAAGATTACAAAATTAGCGCAAAAAGCATTTAAGAGAAAAGCATTAGTTTGTAAAGAAAATCGTCATAGAGCGATTATCTGGGGTGTTCAATCTCAATTCTATACAGATTTCCTCCCATGGTTACAAAACTGTTGGGGTATCTTACCATTAGTAGATATGTTATCACTTGTTTACTTTGATGAAATTAGTGAGGATGACCCAGAACAAGCAATCTATGATATTGCTAAACTCTATCAAGAAATGATTATGAGAAATAGAACTCACGGTGGTTATGAAGTGTTACTTGATGACTTATGGAGATTCTGTGAAGAATATCATGCTGATATGGTTATTCTTTGGGAACATATTTCTTGTAAGGCTCTTGCTGGTATGCATGGTATGTTTGAACAAAGAGCGAGAGAACACGGTATTAAATTAATTTGGGTTAACCATGACTTAATGGATCCACGTGTTATTTCTAAACAATCTATTAGAGATGACGTGAATAGATATATGCGTTCAGTTATGAGAGAAGAACCAGTTGACCCAAGTTTAGAAGTTATTGATGACGCAAAGTCATGGTAAGGAGAAAATGAAAATGAAATATTTTGGTGGATGTGATTCCGGTAGTACTTACACAAAATGTGTAATTATTGATGAAAATGGCAAAATGGTGGCTAATGTCACTTTAAGAAGTAGAATTAATTCTGTCTTAAGCGCACAAGAAGCTTTAGAACAAGCTGTTGCGCAAGTTCCTGAACTTAAATCTCCAAAGGATTTAGCCTATTTAGTGGGTACAGGATATGGTAGAAATAAAGTTCCTTTCGCAGATGAAAATATCTCCGAAATTTCTTGCCACGCGATGGGTGTCCATGTGACTGATCCAAGCGTTAAAGCAATTATTGATATCGGTGGTCAAGACGTCAAAGGCATTGCAGTTGATAAAGATGGTACTGTCTTAAACTTCGCAATGAATGATAAGTGTGCCGCTGGTACAGGTAGATTCTTTGAAGCTATGGCGAGAGCTTTTGAAATGGACTTAGATAAGTTCTCTAAATTATCTTTAAGTGCAAAAAATATTATTCCAATTACCGCACAATGTACTGTCTTTGCTGAATCAGAAGTTATTTCTTTAGTTGGTGAAGGAAAACCAATGGATGAAATTGCAGCTGGTATTGAATTCTCTGTTGCAAAGAGATGTTTCGTAATGGCCAAAAAAGCCGGTGCTACAGATAACATAGCCTTAACTGGTGGATGTGCAAAAAATGATGGCTTAAAAGATGCTATTGAAAAAGTTTTACACTTAAAAGTTGTTAATTTATCCATCGACCCACAATTAATGGGTGCTTTAGGCGCAGCTGAGTTTGCTCGTCAAAAAGGTTTAGCGGAGGGTAGATAAGATGGGGACTGCTTTAATTATCCTAAGTTGGACACTTTTCCCACATTTAGGCTGGTATTTATGGGTTAGCATCGTCTGTACAGTTGTCGGTGCTTTCATTGCTCTATTTGGCTTATTATTCATTGTTTATTTCTTTAATCTAGATATGAAGTTAACTTCTTCATTAGAAAACGTACTTTTAAAGCACTACGATAAGAAGAAAAGAAATCGTAAAATCTAATCTTTATGTTTATTTTTGATGATTTAATTCAAGAAGTTAATAATCTCAATAATAAATTTGAAGGACAAAAATTAAGTATTGATTTAAACCAAAAGTTTAAAGAAAACAGTAATCAAATCATTTTTAGTGATGATAAAGCCTATGAACTAGGCGCAAGTCCATTTCATGGTGTTACTTTAGATTTATTAACCGATGAAGAATTTGAGGATGAAATTCTTCTTTTAGGTGATGATTTAAATAACATCAAAACTAATACTGATTATGCACGTATTGTAATAGGCAGTATCAATAAAGACTTGTTAGGTGAAAGCAACGAATTATATAACAATATTCGTCGATTTGATTATGTGAAATACCATCTTGCCTTTGAAGGCATTATGGTCAGGGAATCGGTCATTAATAAAAAAGAAAGTTTAGTTATTTCAAAAAAACTTTTAAAAAAGGAACAATTAAATTTTTCAAAATTTGGTAGTTATATCATTAATAAGCAAAAGGAATTACCATTCGTTAAAAATGTGAAAGTAATTTTCATCAATAAAAAGGATTATGATTACACAAAACTCTCTGAAATGGTCAATAAATGCGAAAATATCACCAAAGCATTAGACCATTTAATGAATAAAATTAAAATGGACTGTCACTCCTGCTCCTTACAAGTCATTTGTAATGAAGTTGAAAAGAAAGTAAAAGAAGATTTTGATAAAAAATAATCAATATTTATTACTAAGAAAATATAAACGTAAACAAAAAGCCTTCTGTTATGAAGG
>CAVEYA010000034.1:0-4461 GCA_963619935.1 bacterium
GGGTTTATATATAAAAGACACCGATTGTGATATCAAAAAGGAGAACTAACATATGGCGACACTATCTTTTAAAAACATTAACAAGATTTATGACAATCATGTTCAAGCAGTATTTGATTTTAATTTAGAAGTTAAAGATAAAGAATTTATTGTTTTTGTTGGACCTTCTGGATGTGGTAAATCAACCACATTAAGAATGGTGGCTGGATTAGAAGACATTACTAGTGGACAACTATTAATTGATGGCGTGTACATGAATAATGTTGTTCCTAAAGATCGTAACATTGCAATGGTCTTCCAATCTTATGCTTTGTATCCTCATATGACTGTTTTTAACAACATGGCGTTTGCCTTGAAATTAAGAAAAGTTAGAATGCCTTTATATTTTCCTAATGAAGAATGTGATGCGTTAAAAGAGAAAAACAAACAGTTAATTAAACAAATTAAAAATTTAAATCGTCAAATTAAAAAGAAAAACGAACCACATGAATTAATTGAACAACGCGATAATATTTTTGAAGAAATCTATCAAAATGAAGAAGAAATGAAAACTCTTCTTGTTCAACAAACTGGAATTAGTCAATTAGATATTAAAGAACTCACTAAGTTAAGCGAAATGCTCAAATACGAAATTGAATTATTTAATAAGAAAATTGTGCATTTTAATAAGAAAATTGAAAAGTTAGAAGCCAAAAAAGCAAATTTAGAATCTAAAAATAACGGTTCTAATAAAAAATTAGATGAGCTCACCAAAGAAATTGAAAAGGTGCAAAATCATGTCAACATTCTTACTGAAAGTATCTCACAAAAAGAAGAGCAATTAAAAACTACAGAAGTGGATTTAGCATATTATCAAAGCACTGAAGTTCCTTTAGAAGAAATGCGCAAGCATACTTCTTACGAAATTGCCTTAGAAGTTTATAAAGCTGCTAGAATTTTAGGCTTAACTAAATATTTATTAAGAAAACCAGCTGCGTTAAGTGGTGGTCAAAGACAACGTGTGGCTTTAGGTAGAGCAATTGTTAGACATCCAAAGGTCTTCTTAATGGATGAACCTTTAAGTAACTTAGACGCTAAACTTCGTGTCCAAATGAGAAACCAAATTTCTAAGATTCACGAATCTGTCGGTGCGACTACAATTTATGTTACCCATGACCAAACTGAAGCTATGACTATGGCAAATCGTATTGTCATTATGAAAGACGGTTATATTCAACAAATTGGCACTCCAAAAGAAGTTTATAATGATCCAAACAATATGTTTGTCGCTGGCTTTATTGGTAGCCCTGCAATGAACTTTATTAAAGGCAAATTATCTGGTAATAAATTTATTGTTAATGGTGAAGATAAAGTAGAAATTAAATTATCAAAGAAAGATGTTGAAATACTTAAAAATTACGAAGGCAAGGAAATTTATTTAGGCGCTAGACCTGAATCAATATTCTTAAAAGATGATGTGAATAATTCTAATCCAACAAATTCTTTAAATCTCACTTGTGATTTCGCGGAAATGCTCGGTTATGAGTTATTGCTTTATACTTACATCAATGGTCAAAAGCTCATTGTAAAAACTTCCACTAAGAATGACATTAAAACGCATGATAAGATGGAAATCGCCTTTAACGAAGATATGCTTTATTTCTTCGATGCAGAAACAAACGTTAGAATTAAATAATTTTTATGGACAATAAATATAAATGCATTCCTTTTTGGAGCTGGAATGATGAACTAGAAGAAGATGAATTAGTTCGTCAAATTGAATGGATGCATGATAATGGTGTAGGTGGCTTTTTCATGCACGCGAGAGGCGGTCTTACCACTCCGTATTTAGGCGAAAAATGGTTTAAATGCGTAAATGCTTGCTTAGCTAAAGCGAAAGAATTAAATATGGAGGCCTATGCCTACGATGAAAACGGTTGGCCAAGTGGTTTTGTGGGTGGAAAGTTATTAGAAAATCCAGAAAATTCTGATTATTCAGTTAGCTATCAATATGGAACATTTGATAAAAACGCAGTTGCTAGTTTTATAGTAAATGACAAGTCTATCAAAAGAGTGGATGAAGGCGAAAATGTTTTAAATGTTTATTTAAACAGAAGCAAATCTACTGTTGATATTTTAAATCCGAAAGTCGTAGATCAATTTATTGAACTAACGCATGAACAATATAAAAAGAATGATAAAGTAGGTAATTTAAAAGGATTTTTTACTGATGAACCACAATATTTTAGATGGGGAACACCTTTTACTTTTATGCTTGTTGATTATTTTAAAAAGCATTATCAGGAAGATGTATTTGATCGCATTGCGTTGTTATTTGTTAATAAAGAAGGATATCGAGATTATCGTTATAAATACTTTAAAGCACTACAAGATTTAATGCTTAATAACTACTCTAAACGTATTTATGATTGGTGTGATTCAAATAATTATAAATTTACTGGTCACTATGTCGAAGAAACCTCTCTTGGTTATCAAATTATGTGTTGTGGTGGCATTATGCCATTTTATGAATATGAACATATTCCAGGAGTTGATCATTTAGGTAGACCGGTTGTTAAATGCGCAGTAGCCAAGCAACTTGGTTCAGTTATGTCTGAACTTGATAAAAGACAAGGTTTATGCGAAATGTTTGCCTGCGCAGGCTGGGACGCTACTCCACTTGAATTAAAGAAAATTGCAGATTTTTATATGGTTAATGGCATTAATCTCATGTGCCAACACTTACTCCCTTATAGTGAGCATGGACAAAGAAAAAGAGATTACCCAGAACATTATTCAAAGATTAATCCATGGGTCGAAAAGGCATTTAAAACTTTTAATGACCATTTTTCTACCGTTGGAGAAAAGATAGCGAAGAGTAGGGATATTTGTAACGTTGGTCTATTTTCACCGATTAGAAGCGCTTATTTCGAATATCAAAGAGATAAAGAAGATGTTGGCTTTAACATTGCTGAATTAGAGAAAGATTACATTGACGCAAATCAAATGTTTGTCACTAATGGAATTAATTACCATATTCTTGATGAAGTAATAATGTCTAAACATGCTTACGTGGATAAAGATGAATTAGTAGTGGGTCATGTTAGATATAAATATATTGTGATTGTTAAAGAAACATTAACTATGGATGTCAAAACCATGGAGTTATTTAAAGAATATGCCTCTAATGGTGGTAAGTTCTTGCTTTTAGGTGATGCTCCTACTTATCTTGAAGGCCATGAATTTAATCATGACTATATGCACAATAATGTAAGCTTTGAAGAAATTAAAAAGAATCAACCTTATCAAGCAAGTCATTCCGATAATATCATGCTAACTTATCGTGTTAGTGATGATGGGCAACATTTCTTCTTTATTACTAACTGTGGAGATAAGGAAGATGAAATCAGAATTGATGTTCCTGATTATTCTTCTTTTGAAAGCGATGGAGAAATTATTTCTAATGTTGTTCATCTTGATATCGGACAATCTAAAATCTTAATTCCAAGTAAAAAAGAATTTAAAGATCAACAAAAACTAGAAATTTTACATTTAGATAATTCTTTTGATATTGTGGAAAGGCCTTTAAACTATCTTACTTTAGACTATGTTTCTTATTCTTTCGATAATCAAAAATATAGTGAAAAGTTACACCATATGGGAGTGTTTGACCAAATTCTTAAGAGTAGATATCAAGGTAAAATATATCTTAAATATGAATTTGATATTAAACAATTAACTAATAAATATGAGGCATTAATTGAAGACACACATATTTTAGAAGTTTCTGTTAATGGACATAAAGTAGATAAGTCCAATTATGTTTTAGAAAAAGATTTGTGGTTATATGATATTGCTCAATATTTAAACGTCGGGCATAACGAAATTATTGTTCTTATTGACTTTAAAGAATCAGAAAACGTTTATTACGCTTTATTTGGTAAAGATGTTTTAGAATCAATTAAAAACTGTTTAGTTTATGACACTACAATTGAGGCGATGTATCTCCGTGGTGATTTCGGTGTTTATGGTGAATTTAAAGATGGCGAGACTACCAATGTAGTTATTGGTGATAAATTCTATTTAGACAAACAGCAATATCACATTAATTCATTAATTAAAGACGGTTATCCATTTTTTAGAGGAGAAATCACTTTATCTACTAACATTAATGTTGATAGTGTAAATCAACTTTTATTCATTGATAAACGTTTCCAATTAATTGATTTATATATTAATGATCAATTTGTGAAACGAATGATGTTTGATTATAAGGTAGATTTATCTAAATATTTAAACGTTGGTAATAATAAAATTACTATTAATTTAATAGTAAGTAATAGAAATTTGTTAGGTCCATTCCATCAGCCAGTAGAAGAGTTAATATTTGTTGGTCCTTACTCTTTTGAAAGATTCCAAACTTGGGATGAAAATGGGAAATCCCCTCTATGTTTAGATAGATATAGTTTTGTTAAAACAATT
>CAVEYA010000035.1:0-27642 GCA_963619935.1 bacterium
AGTGTATAATACACAAAGGAGCGAATATGAAATTAATTGTTGGTTTAGGCAATCCTGGAAAAAAATATGAACACACAAGACACAATATGGGTTTTGATGTGATTGATTTATTTTCTGACTTATCACAAATTGATGTTGATAAAGAAGTTTTCCATGGCCTAATGGGTCGTGGAGAATTATTTGACGAAGACATTATGTTATTTAAACCAACGACTTATATGAACCTCTCTGGTACAGCGGTGAGAGAAGTAGTTAATTATTTTAAGATTCCTCTAGAAGACATTATTATTGTTTTTGATGATATGTCGATTAAGCCTGGTAAGATTAGACTAAGAAAAGATGGCTCTGCGGGTGGACATAATGGTATGAAAAACATTATTGAAAACCTGGGTAGTGATCAAATTAAACGCTTACGTGTCGGTATTGGTGAACCATTAGAAAGAGATAACATTGATTATGTTCTTTCTAAACCATTAAAAGATGAACAACCATTATTTAACGAAGCTATTGAAAACGCTGTTCAAGCATTAAAGGAGGCTATCAAAACTAACTTTGATCGGGCAATGAATAAATTCAACTAGGAGGTTTTAGTGAATCTATTCGATCAATTAAAAAATAATCCAATTACCACCCCCCTTAAGAAGGATAAGGGGCGTTTTGTCGTGGATGATTATATTGGTGTGGGCTTATTAGTAGCTTATGCTTATTTGACTAACAAAGAGCAATATTTAGTAATTACTTCTAATTTATATAAGGCACAAAAATTATATTCATTAATTTGTTCATTAGTGGGACAAGATAATGTTTTATTGTTTCCTGCTGATGAATTAATTAGAGCAGAAGCTATGGCCCAATCAAAAGAAATGGTGGCCCATCGTTTATATGTATTAAATGAATTAATTAATCATCAAGGAAAAATAGTCATTGCTAATCTTGCTAGTGCAACAAGATATTTACCTAATCCGGAAGTATTTAAAAATAGTTCAATTTCTCTAAAAATCGCTGGCAAATATGACTTAAAATCATTAAAAATAGCTTTAATTAAAGCTGGATACACATTAGTTAATAAAATTGATCAATCATTACAATTTGCTATTCGTGGTGATATTTTAGATATCTTTTCCATTAATAGTGATTATCCAGTGCGTATTGAATTCTTTGATGATGAAATTGAATCAATTCGTTTATTTGATTTAGCAACACAAGAATCAATTAAAAAGATTGATAACACAGTGATATTACCTGCTTCAGATATGATTCTTACTGAATCAGAAAGAGAAAGAGCCCAAGATAAAATTTTAGATATCCTAGAAAAAGATAAAATTGATTTAGATTTAGTAAAATTTGAAACGCTTAGAGATGAAGCAGTTACAGACAGTGAAAAGATTAAAGAAGGTGTGCCAGAACAAAGATTATATAAATATTATGCTTTAGTGAGTGACCAACATTATTCATTATTTGATTATTGCCCTAACTTTAAAACAATCATTGTGGATGATACAGCGATAGAAAATTCAAATAACTTGTTATTTAATGAATCATCATCTTATTTAAATGAACTTCATGAACAAGGGAAGATTATTTCTCATCTTCAGATGTTCCAAGATATTCATCATTTAGTGGATTTTAAACAATCCATTGTCACTGAGAATTTCATTCAAAAAGAAGATGATGTGACTTTTGAAGTATATCCTGTTCCTTTTATCGCTAATAAAGAAGATGATGCGATTAACATTATCCATAATTATTTAAATGATGAATATAAAATTTGTATTTGCCTTTCTAATTCGGAACAACTTAATTTATTAAAAGATTTATTTATTCAATATCGCTTAGATTATGAAATAATCCATAACTTTGATATTCCTACTAAGAAAGTAGGCATGGGAATTACTAATTTAGAAGCAGGTTTCCTTTTAAAAAGAGAAAAGATTGTCTTTTTAACTAGTCATGAACTCTTTAATGAAAAAGTGAAAGTTGGTCGCTTCGATAACCGCTTTAAAGAAGCCACAATTTTAAAGAGTCATGAAGACTTATCTCCTGGTGATTATGTTGTTCATGAATATCAAGGTATTGGTCAATTTTTAGAATTACAAACAATTGAAGTGAATGGTGTACACCGCGATTATTTAAAGATTGCTTATGCAGGAGATGAAACTTTATATGTTCCTCTTTCTCAATTTCAACTAGTAAGAAAGTATTTAGGAAAAGAAGGGGCCACTCCAAGATTATCTAGATTACATTCCAAAGATTGGGAAAATACAAAAAAGAGAATTAAAGAAAAAGTTAATGATTTAGCGGAACGGTTAATGCATCTTTATGTTGAACGTTCAAAAGTTAAGGGCTTTGCCTTTCCAAAAGATGATTTTTTACAAAGAGAATTTGAAAATAGTTTTGAACATGAATTAACCTCTGACCAAGTCAAAGCCCTAACAGATATTAAAGCGGATATGGAAAGCGAAACGCCGATGGATCGTTTATTATGCGGGGATGTTGGCTTTGGCAAAACAGAAGTTGCTTTTCAAGCTGCATTTAAAGCGATTAATTCTGGTAAACAAGTAGCGATTCTTTGTCCAACAACCTTATTAGCAAGACAACATTATGAACTAGCAATCAAGAGATTTTCTCCATTTGATGTTAAAATTGCAGTGTTTTCACGTTTAGTTCCGGAAAAGAAACAACAAGAATATATTAAAGAAATTAAAGAAGGAAAGATTCATTTAGTGATTGGTACTCACCGTTTATTAAATAAATCGATTGAATTTAAAGATTTGGGTTTATTAATTATTGATGAAGAACAACGCTTTGGTGTGGAACAAAAAGAAAGATTAAAGGAATTAAAAACAAACGTTGATGTTTTAACCTTATCTGCCACACCTATTCCAAGAACATTACAGATATCTTTATTAGGTGTTAGATCACTTTCTTTAATTAACACCGCACCACAAGAAAGAATGCCAATTCAAACTTATGTCACACCTTATAAAGAAGATGTGGTTAAAGAATTAATTGAAAGAGAATTAGGGAGAAATGGACAAGTATTTTATCTTCATAACAATATCTCTAATTTATTTATGTGTGTGTCACGTTTACAAAAGCTTGTGCCTGACGCAAGTATCGGTGTAGCTCATGGTAAGATGAGCAAAGATGCGATTGAAGATGTGATGATGAAATTCTATAAAGGTGATATAGATGTTTTAGTGTGTACTTCTATTGTAGAAAATGGGATTGATGTGCCTAACGCGAATATGATTATTGTCGAAGATTCGCAAAGATATGGTTTAAGTCAACTTTATCAAATTAAAGGTCGTGTTGGTCGTAGCAATCGAATTGCGTACGCTTACTTAATGTATTCTCCATACGCAATATTAAAAGAAAAAGCACAAAAGAGATTAAAGGCATTACAAGAATTTACGGAACTTGGTAGTGGTTATAAGATTGCCCAAAGAGATTTAATGATTAGAGGCGCAGGTGATATTTTAGGACCTGAGCAAGCTGGTTTTATTGATTCTATTGGTTTAGATATGTATATCAAGTTATTAAATGAAGCAGTAAAGGAAAAATTAACAGGCGAAAAAGAACCACCAGTAAAAGAAAACCCAACTTTATCATTAAATGCTTTTATACCAGAGAATTATGCCTCTGATTCCGATAAAATCCAACTTTATCAAGAAATACTCTCTTCTCCTTCTTATGAAGCGTTAGAAAGAACTAAAGAAAGAATTAGAGATATATATGGTAAATTACCAGAAGAAGTTGAGATGCTTTTCAAAAAGAGAAACATTGATTTATTAACCGAAGATGGGCATGTTAAATCTTTAGAAGAAAGACCTAACTCAATTATATTGGTTCTTGATGAGACATATATTCAAATTAAGGGCATTGGTAATTTATTATTTGAAAGTTTAATTCCTTATTTATCAATGATTAAAATTACATATTTAAAAAATGAATTTAAGATTATTGTAAATAAAAGCAAGAATTGGTTAACGGATCTAGAAAACATCTTAACTAGTTTGGTGAATATTCAATTAAATAATAAAATATAGGTGATATTATGCGTTTAGATTTAGTTTTAAAACAAAGTAGATTAATTAAAAGAAGAACTATCGCAAAAGAACTTTGCGATATGGGTAAAGTATCCATTAATGGAAAAGTTGCTAAGCCTAGTAGTGAAGTTAACGAAGGCGATATTTTAACTCTTAAATTAGGGATTAAAATTATTAATGTACAAATAACCTATTCTTATAAAGGTACAAAGGCTATTCCAAATTATCGCGAAATTAGTAAAAATGAAGCTTAATTTATCTAAAAATAAAAAATATTTATTAGCGTGTTCATATGGACCAGACTCCATGTGTTTATTTCATTTGTTAAAAGATGGTGGATATCATTTTGAAGTTGCTCACGTGAATTATCATTTAAGAAAAGAATCTGATGGTGAACAAAAAGCATTGGAAGAAATTTGTCATGAATTAAATATCCCTCTACACATTTTAGATAATAAAAATATTTTTAATCATAATATTGAAGAACAGTGTCGCGAATTAAGATATTCTTTCTTTAATGATTTATATCTAGCAAGCCATTTTGATGCTTTATTAGTCGGACACCATTTTAATGACCATTATGAGACATATTTATTACAAAAAAAGCGTAAAAACCTGGTGAAACACTATGGACTAAATAGAAAAAGCCATATGCATAACATGTTGGTTATTCGCCCTTTACTCAATTACACTAAGACGGATATTTTGTCTTATGATAAAGAACATCATATATCTTATGCTCTCGATCATACAAACTTTGAAAATACTTTTGAACGTAATAAGATTAGAAACGCTAATTTAACGATTGATGACCATCTATTATTCACTAAATATAACAAAGTTATTAAAGATGAAAATAAAGCTTTAAAAATTATACTTAAAGAAGCTAAAACATTATCATTAAATGCTGATTGTTTATTGAATAAAGATAAATATTCTGTGGCCTATTTTTTATACGCTCAATGTAATAAAGTTAAACCAGGTTATGAACTATCCTACAAACAAGTTAACGAAATACTTAAATTATTAAAATCTGAAAAGCCAAATATTCAATTAAAATTAACGGACAATTTATTTTTTATTAAGGAATATAGTGACTGCTATTTTTCAAAAGGAATTAAAGAACTCGCCTATTCTTTTAAAATTGCAATTCCTCAGGTAGTAGATAATAAATATTTTTATTTTGATGGCACTACAGATACTTCAAATAGACATGTTAGTGAAAGTGATTACCCTCTCACTATTCGTCCATATCAAAAAGGTGATAAATACCAAATTAAGGATTATCTTTGCTCTGTTAATCGTTTATTTATTGATTGGAAAATGCCAATTCATTTAAGAAAACGTTGGCCTATTATTATTAATAAAGATAATAAAATTATCTATATTCCACGTTATAGAAAGAATTTTGTGGTCGATTCAAAGACTAATTTTTACGTTAAATAGTCTTTTTCTTTACTAAGAAGAAAAAAACATATAGAATTAAACCGCTTAATTAAAAATTAAAGGAGATTTCACTATGGCACAAAATGAACAACCAAAAAGACGTTTCTCGTTTAGCTATCTTTTTTCTTTTGTTTTAGTAATTGCTGTTATCGTGACTGTATTATTCATGGTCTTTGGTGGTAACCACACTAAATCATTATCTAATGCAGATTTTGTTACTGCTTTAGGCAACAATCGTGTTACAGAAATTACTGTTACTCCAAAAGAAGAAACAATCGTAACTGTTGAAGGATATTACCAAACTGTTAACGCTAAACCAAAACAATATACTAAATTTAAATCTACATTTGCTTGGGATACTTTCTATAGCGAAGCAGGATGGGCTTATCAAAAGGATGACGAAACAGACACTAATACTTATTATATAAGTGTTAATTCTGAAAATTGTACAGTTGCTACAGAAGCAAGTTCCTTAAGTGATTACATTGTTCATAAAGCTGCTACTGATGAATCTTTTAGATATAGTGTTAGTGATCCATATCAAACCTCATGGTGGGATGAATGGGGCCCAACCATTATTATGCTTGCTGGAAGCTTATTAATTTGCTTCTTCTTATTTGCTAGATTATCTTCCTCTGTTGCGGGTAGTAATAATAAGGCTCTTGATTTTAATAAATCACGTGCTAGAAGAGAAAATAATTCTAAAGTTAGATTTTCTGATGTTGCCGGTGCAGATGAAGAAAAAGCAGAAATGCAAGAACTTGTTGAGTATCTTAAAGAACCTAAAAAGTTTGCAAAATTCGGGGCAAAATTACCAAAAGGAATTTTATTAGTTGGTAATCCTGGTTGTGGTAAAACTCTTTTAGCTAAAGCTGTTGCTGGTGAAGCGGGAGTTCCTTTCTATTCCATTTCTGGTTCTGACTTTGTAGAAATGTTTGTTGGTGTTGGTGCTGGACGTGTGAGAGACATGTTTAAAACCGCAAAACAAAATGCACCATGTATCGTTTTCATTGATGAAATCGACGCCGTCGGTAGACAAAGAGGTGCCGGCTTAGGTGGTGGTAATGATGAAAGAGAACAAACTCTTAACCAATTACTCGTTGAAATGGATGGTTTCTCTGATAACTCTGGTATTTTAGTTATTGCCGCTACAAACCGTGATGACGTTCTTGATCCAGCGTTATTAAGAGCAGGTCGTTTTGACCGTAAGATTACTGTTTCCTTACCAGACCGTAAAGGACGTGAAGAAATCTTTAAAGTTCATTCTAGAAATAAAAAATTATCACCAGATGTTAACTTTGAAAATTTAGCCAAGAGAACCGTTGGTTTCTCTGGTGCTGATATTGAAAATATCATGAACGAAGCTGCTATCTTAGCGGTACGTAAAAACTTACCATGTATTGGTATTGATGAAATTGATGAAGCAATTGACCGCCGTGTGGCTGGTCCTGCTAAATCATCTCGTGCTTTAAATGCTCATGAAAGAGACGTTATTGCTCACCACGAAGCTGGTCACGCTATCATTGGTTTAAAATATCCACACAGTGATAAAGTGCAAAAGATTACTATTATTCCTCGTGGTAACACTGGTGGTCATGTCCGTATGACTCCTGAAGAAGATCGTTTTATTCTTACTAAAAAAGAACTTGAAGCACGTATTATTGGTTATTTAGGTGGTCGTTCATCTGAAGAAATATTCTTTGATGATGTTTCTACTGGTGCACAAAATGATATTGAAGTAGCCACACAAATTGCGCGTATGATGGTCACTGAATTAGGTATGTCTGATTTAGGCCCAATTCAATATGAAAGAGACACTGGTAGTGTCTTCTTAGGTAGAGACTACGCTAATTCACAAAAGAATTTCTCTGTTGAAACTGCAAGTAAGATTGACGCTGAAATTAGAAAGATTATTGAACACGCTCACGAAGAAGCTTTAAGAATTATTAAAGAAAATCGCGATGATGTTGAATTAATTGCTAAGACATTACTTGAACATGAACAAATTACTGCTGAAGAAATAGATTATTTACTTGAACATCGTCATTTGAAACGTGATGAAAAACCTGAAGAAAATAATGAACCTTCAGTTGAAACTCCAGTAGAACCTGTTAACGAAGAAAAAGTTAATAGTGAAAAAGGAGACAAATAGAGGGGTTAATAAACCTCTCTTTTTTCTATGTGGAAATTAGGAAACTTAACTGTTAATAGCAAAGTTGTTCTCGCTCCAATGGCAGGGATAACATGCCGTAGTTATCGTGAATTCATGATTCCTTTTGGTGTGGGCGTAACTGTCACTGAAATGGTTTCTGATATGGGTCTTATTTACGGTAATAAAGAAACAAGTGAGTATATCACCTTTAATAAGAGCGAAGCGCTAACGGGAGTGCAACTATTTGGACATGATGTTGAGTGCTTAAAAAAAGCCGCTCAAATTGCCGAAAAAGCGAATAATTGCGTAGATTTTTTTGATGTAAATATGGGTTGTCCTGTTCCTAAAGTAACTAAAACAGGTGCAGGCTCTGCATTATTAACTAATCCTAAATTATGTGGTGATATAATTCGCGGAATTAAGTCAGTTACTAATAAACCAGTGACCGCTAAAATAAGACTTGGATGGGATTTAAAAAGCATTAATTTTTTAGATGTTATCAAAGAGTTAGAAACAGCGGGTGTTGATATGATAGCGATACACGCTAGAACAAGATCTGAATTATATAGTGGAACACCACACTATGACTTGTTAAAAGATTTAAGAAATAAAATGTCTGTTCCTCTTGTTGTTTCAGGTGATATTTATACCTTAGAAGATGCGATTAACGCTTTAGAAATTACTAAGGCTGACGCAGTGATGGTTGCTCGAGGTGGGGTTGGTAATCCTTTCTTAATCAAGCAAATTGAACATTATTATCAAACAGGAGAAAAATTATTATCTCCTTCACTTAGTGAAAAATTGAAATGGTGTTTAGAGCTAGGAGAAAAAATTGCGGAAGAAAAGGGAGAAAATGTTGGAATGAGAATGTATCGTGCAATTGCCCCAAAATTCTTCTCTGGTTTAAAAAATTCAAAGAAAATTAAATATCGATTATCGACTGAATTAAATGATTTAAATAGCTTAGAAACTATTCTTAACGATATTAAAAATGAGGAAATGATTGATTTTTAGTGTAAAAAATCAAGATTATCACATATACTTATATACGCATAAAGGAGTCTTTTATGGAAAACAAAGTTGAATTAAATGATCAAGAAATTGTCAGAAGAGAAAAACTACAAAAGTATGTAGAGATGGGTATTGACCCATTTGGACATGCTTATAAAGTTACTCATCATGTCGCGGATATCCGCAAATTATGTAACAAGAAAAGTGCAAATAGTTTAGAAAGAATGAATCTTGAAGTTTCAGTCGCTGGACGAATCATGGCGATTAGAAGAATGGGTAAAGCTTCATTCATTAATATTCAAGACAAAACAGGTAATATTCAATCATATATTGGAATTAACGTTGTAGGTAAAAAAGCTTATGAAGTTTTTAAACTTGCTGACTTAGGTGATATCGTCGGTATTAAAGGTCGTGTAATGATGACTAGAACTGGTGAGTTAACCATTCGTGCTGAGAAATATACACACTTAACTAAATGCTTACATCCACTTCCTGAAAAATTCCATGGTTTAACCGATGTCGAAGAAAGAAGTAGAAGAAGATATTTAGACTTAATGGTTAATGAAGAATCTAAACGTGTTGCTTTCTTACGTCCAAAGATGATTCGTGGTATTCAACATTTCTTAGATGATAATGGTTTTACCGAAGTTGAAACATCTATTTTAAATCCTATCTTAGGTGGTGCTTCTGCTCGCCCATTCGTTACTCATCATAATACCTTAGATAAAGATTTTTATTTAAGAATTGCGACAGAATTAAACTTAAAACGTTGTATTGTTGGTGGCATGGAAAGAGTTTATGAAATTGGCCGTTTATTCCGTAATGAAGGTATGGACGCAAGTCATAATCCAGAATTTACCACAATTGAAATTTATCAAGCTTATTCTGATTTAAAAGGTATTGGTGCATTAACCGAAAAAATGCTCAGAACGGTCGCTAAAGAAGTGACTGGATCATCCGTTTTTGAATATCAAGGCAAGACAATTGACTTTAAGAAACCATTTAGATGGGTTTCCATGAATGATTTAATTAAAGAAAAAATTGGTGTTGATTTTAAAGAAGTTAAGACTTTTGAAGAAGCTAAAGCTATTGCTGATAAATATAACATTCACTTGGACAAATTTAAAAATAGTGTAGGTTATGTTATGAACGAAATTTATGAAGAATTATGTCAAGATGATTTAATTCAACCAACATTCGTTTATGAATATCCAATTGAAGTTTCTCCATTAACTAAAAAAGGCAAAGATCCAAGATTCACAGAACGTTTTGAATTATTTGTTAACGGCCGTGAATTAGCGAATGCTTACACTGAATTAAATGACCCAATTGACCAAAAAGAAAGATTCATTGCTCAACTTAAAGCTAAAGAGTTAGGTGATGAAGAAGCAAGTCAAATGGACACTGATTTCGTGGAAGCACTTGAATATGGCATGCCTCCATGTGGTGGTGTAGGAATTGGTATTGACCGCTTAGCGATGTTACTTACTAACCAAGCTAATATTCGTGAAGTTATCTTATTCCCAACGATGAAAGATAAATAGAATGAGGAGCAATGCTCCTTTTTCTTTTTGAAAAAATTATTTTTCTTGCATAGTTACTAATTAGACGACATTTGATTCCTGCACTTGCGCGTTAACTTATTTATATGTATAATACTAACGCTATTTATAGCAGACTCTCTGCAATTACTAGTTAATTGCCAGAAGACCATAGGGAGGTATAGAAATGCGCAAATACGAAATTATGTACATTTTAAAGGCCGACTTAGATGAAGCAGGCCGTAAAGCCGAAATGGATAAATTAGCCGAACTCTTAACTAAAAAGGGTGCGACTATCGACAAAGTTGATGAATCCATGGGCTTACGTGATCTCGCATATCCTATTGAAGATGAAACAAAAGGATATTACGTCATCTTAAAAGTCACCGCCGAGCAAGCTGCGCTTTACGAATTCTCACGTAAAGTTCGTCACGATGCAAGTGTTCTACGCAATTTAGTTGTCGTCGATCACGAATAAGGAGGATAATCATTAAATGATTAATCGTGTAGTTTTAGTGGGT
The DNA here is from genome assembly GCA_963619935.1 of bacterium. GTDB lineage: Bacteria > Bacillota_I > Bacilli_A > RFN20 > CAG-826 > RUG13091. The sequence goes on from CAVEYA010000035.1 coordinate 10,721, forward strand.
CGTTTAACTCGCGATCCAGAACTCAGAAGAACCAATTCCGGAACATCTGTTTGCTCTTTCACTGTTGCTATTGACAACCGTGGAAAAAATCCTGATGGAACTAAGAGCACAAGTTTTATCCCTTGTACTGCGTTCCAACAATCAGCAGATAACATGAGCAAGTTTGTTAGAAAAGGTTCATTGGTAGGCATCGAAGGACGTTTAAATCAACGTAGTTACACTCGTCAAGATGGATCAAAAGCATCCGTTCTTGAAGTACTCTGCGATTCAGTTCAATTCCTTGAACCTAAATCAGCTAACGCTAACGCAGGAGATAACACTGTGAGTTTCACAGATGATAACGCTCCAGCTGAAGAAGAAGGAAAGAACTTAGACCAAGTAAACATAACCGATGATGACCTTCCATTCTAATTTAGAAAGGAAAACAAATCATGGCATTTAGAAAAGTAAGACCACATAAAAAAGTTTGTATCTTCTGCAAAAAGGACGCAAAACCACTTGATTATAAAGATGTTGAAACTTTAAAGGGTTTCATTACACCAAATGGTAAAATCGCTCCACGTAGAGGAACAGGCACATGTGCTAAACACCAAAGAGAAGTAGCAGTCGCTATCAAACGTGCAAGAATTGTTGCTCTCTTACCATACGTTCAAGACTAATTAATTCTTGAGTATAAACAAAATTGATCACTCTGTTGAGTGATCTTTTTTTGTCACTTTTTATGTTTTTACACTGTTTTAAATTGATAGAAACTAATGTTTAATGCTAATATTTATCTACCAAGAAAACATAAAAATATTTCTTCTTAAAAACCTTTAATGTCTCGTTAGTGTTTTATAAATACTCATTTTGTGTATTTATAAGTTTATATATTTCATTTATAATGAAGAAGGTGATGAATTATGGAAAAGAAAGTTAAAAGAATAAAATTATTTTCCTTCCTCTTAATCTTGATTGAGGTCATAGGAATTACAACATTTGCGGTATTGTATTATGCGATACCTTCACTTAATTTAGAAAATATAGTAACAAGTGATTTTATATTGATTGCTTTAGCGGCGATTAGTTTTATCAACTGTATTTATATTTGGATTATTTCAACTTCGATTTCCTCATTACGTCATAAAAGTGATTTAAAAGCTGCAGAAGTTATTGGTAGCGATGTGCAAGAAGCCTATAACTTTGCCATGGTGGGTTTAGCAGTTACTGATAATGAAGATAATATTTTATGGACTAATGATTTATTTAAAACAAGACATATCGATATTATTGATAATAATATTTTAGAATGGCAACCATCTTTAACAGTCTTAAAAGATTCAAGCAACTATTCTGGTGATAAGAACGCTCATATCATCGTCAATTCACGTACTTATGATGTGAAATATTTAATGGAAGCGGGTTTATGGATTTTTAAAGATGTAACTGACTTTGAACAAAGTGAAGACGCTCGTAAAAAACAAGCTCCAGTCATTGGTGTTTTAGCAATTGATAACTATGACGAAGTTGTTCATAGTGAAGACGACTTTAATGATGTTATTACAAAAGTGAAAAATAAAATCTTTGATTACGCGAAAGAATATGGAGTCTTGCTCCGTCGTATTAAAGATGATAGTTATTCTATGATTTTGGATTATGAAAAATACTGTAAAATGCATGATGATAATTTCTCTATCGTGGATAAAGTGCGTAAGGTTTGTAAGGAATTAGATATTCCGTTAACTCTTTCAATTGGTTTAGCACGTGAATTCCCAGATGTCATTCGTTTAAATGAATTAGCCACAGAAGCTTTAGATATCGCTATGTCACGTGGTGGTGACCAAGTAGTTGTTTCTGTTTATGGTAGTGAAATGGAATTCTATGGCGGTAAATCAGAAGCACAAGAAAAGAGAACAAGAGTTAAAGACCGTGTGCTTGCTGACTCTATTGTTACTTTAGTAAAGTCTTCCTCTAATGTAATTATTATGGGACACTCAATGATGGATTTAGACGCATTTGGTGCCTGTTTAGGCTTTAAAGCTATTTGTGATCGTTTAAATATTCCTGGTCAAATTGTTGTGGATTTAAGAAATACGGAAGCGAAAACTAGAGCCGCAATTACTTCTTCCTTCTCTAAACAGGAATTAGATAAATTATTTATTCTTCCTAAGGAAGCAGTTGAATTAATTGAAGCTAATACATTATTAGTTGTTTTAGATGTCCACGTGCCAAAGATGACAATGGCCCCTGCATTATTAGAAAAAGCGACAAAGATTATGGTTATCGACCATCACCGTCGTGCTGAAGAATATATTGATTCTCCTGTCTTTAACCATATTGATCCAGCAGCATCTTCAACATGTGAAATTATTAGTGAATTCATTCGTTTCTGTTCTTTGAACCCAAGAATTGAAATTCCACCTCTATACGCGACATTTATGTTATCCGGTATTTTCCTTGATACACGTTATTTCAAATCAAGAAAAACAGGTTTAAAAACGTTTGAAGCTTGTACTATTTTAAAAGACTTCGGTGGTGATAACTCAATGGCCGATGATTTCTTAAAAGATGCTTATGAAGAATATCAATTAGTAAATGAAATCATTGCAAAACTCGAACATCCAGCTTATGGCGTGGTTTGTGCATTTGCCCCAGAAGATAAGATTGTCGATAGGGCGACAATTGCCAAAGCCGCAAATACATTACTTTCTTTAAAAGGCAACCATGCTTGCTTTGTGGCTGCTAGAACAGAACCTAGAAAGATTAACTTATCTGCCAGAGGTGATGGCACAGTTAACGTTTCTATGTTGATGGAAAAATTAGGTGGTGGTGGTCACTTCTCAGACGCGGCAGCCTCATTTGATAAAGCAAATATTAATGATGTTAAAGATGCTTTACTTAATGTTATTGAAGAACATTTAGATGAAGCTATGGTAGACGCAAAAGCAAAAGATAAAGATGATATAGGAGGAGATGAATAATGAAAGTCATTATGCTTAAAGACGTGAAAAACGTCGGTAAAAAAGATCAAACAATTGAAGTTAGTGATGGTTACGCAATTAATTTTTTAATCCCACGTAAACTCGCAGTTCAATTAACAAAGAAATCAACTGAGATTCTTGCTAATCAAAAAGAGGAAGAAAAGAAACTTTTTGATAAGAATACAGAAGAAGCTAAAGAGTTAGCAAAAACTTTAGAAGGTATTACTCTTGAATTCACTTTAAAAAGTGGTTCTAATGGACGCTGCTTTGGCAATATTTCTTTAAAACAAATTGAAGCCCAATTATTAAATCAATATCATCTCACTATTGATAAACGTAAATTTATTGATAAAGGTCCTCTTGATACCTTTGGTGTTTATAAACTCAAGATTGAGTTATTTAAAGGTGTGGTAGGTGTGATTAATGTACACATCTCAGAAGAGGGCAAATAATATGGCAAAGAAAAATCAAGATAATAAAGTCAAATTAGCTTTAACCCCCCTTCCATATAACGCACAAGCGGAAAAGGCTGTTATCGGTAGCGCAATGATTGATAGAGAATCATTAAGTACAGTTTTAGCAGCACTTAAAAGAGAAGATTTCTTTTTAGAAAAGAATCAACTCATTTATGACGCAATTTATCGTTTACATGACCGTAAGGAAACAGTTGATATTTTAACTGTCACAAATGAATTAATTAATACAAGAGATTTAAATAGCATTGGTGGTCCTGATTATTTACAAGAATGTTGTGACTCATTAGTGGCTCTCTCAACATTAGATTTCTATATTAATATCGTGCAAAATCATGCATGTTTAAGAAATTTATTAGTCACTATTCGTGAAATTGACGACAAATATAAAAAAGAAGAAATTACTGACATTAATGAATTTGTTAACAACAGTGCAATTCAATTAAAAGAAGTTTTAGAAAAACGTCGTGTTTCAACTTTTGAAAAGATTGATGAAGTCGTGAAAAAAGTTTCAGATTCCATCAATAGTCCTAAAGAAATTGGTGCCGATAATGTCACTGGTTTAACTTCTGGTTATAACGAAATTAATAAATATACTTCTGGCTTTGAAAAAACAGAATTATTAATCTTAGCTGCTAGACCTGGTTTAGGCAAAACCGCTTTAGCGTTAAATATTGCTTATCGAGTGGCGACACGTACTCGTAATCCGGTGGCTATTTTCTCTTTGGAAATGTCTTCCGATGAAATTGTTAAGCGTTTAATTTCTTGTGAATCTAAAGTAGAAATGCAAAAGATTAAAACTGGCAATTTAACTGGTGAAGAACGTGTTAATGTAGCGGATGCGATGAATCGCATTTCTAAAGCCCCAATTTATATTGATTCAACCCCAAATATTGCTTTAATGGATTTCATTGCGAAATGCCGTAAATTAGTGGCTAAAGAGCCTAAATTATCATTAATTATCGTTGACTACTTAGGTTTAATTACTGGTGCGTCAGCGAATAAAAATGAAAGCCGCACCGAAGAAGTTAGAAAAATTTCTGGTGCTTTAAAAGGGTTAGCGATGGAATTAAAAGTTCCTGTCTTAGCAACATGTCAACTTTCTCGTAACTCTGAACAACGTGGTGATAATAAACACCCAATGCTTTCTGACTTAAGAGACTCTGGCTCTATTGAACAAGATGCAGATAAAGTTTTCTTGATGTACCGTGAAGACTATTGGAAAAACCAAAAAGATCCAGCTGGTGAGAAAAAAGGTGCAAAATTGACTGATGAAGATAAAAAGCAATTATCTTTACAACAACAAAGACGTCAGTTAGCGGAAAGTATGCCATTAGATGCTTCTTATGTGGAAGTTAATATTGCTAAAAATAGAAACGGCCAAATAGGTTTAGCAAACTTGTTCTTCTTTAAAGCTATTCAAAGATTTGAAGACGCTCCTAAAGAATGGAACGAAAAGATGGAAGAGCTTAATAATAAAGTAGCTAGTAGTAACGATGTACTTTAATGTTATTAGTAGTGGTTCCAAAGGGAACGCCACTTTAGTGATACATAATCAAACAGTGATTCTCATTGATATGGGAATCTCTTTTGAACGTTTAAATGAAGGTTTAGAAGAATGCAATTTAAAGTTTGAAGATATTACAGGGGCGATATTCACTCATGACCATGGTGACCATATTAAAGGGATTAAATTTCTTTCACCGAGTAAGATGTATGCTTTAAAAGGCACGCTTCCTTCTTTAAGCAATGTAGTGAATCTATTTGAACCATTTAAAATTGGTGATTTCACCATCACACCTATTGAAACAAGTCATGACGCAACTAATCCATGTGGGTACCTTTTAGATGATGGGAAAGAAACAATGCTTTATGTCACTGATACTGGTTATTTTCCACAAAGAAATTTGCCATTAGTAAAGAACCCTACATATCTTATTATTGAAAGTAATCATGATATTAAAATGCTTTTAAAAACTAATCGTACGCATGAATTGAAATGCCGTATTATGTCAGATGTTGGGCATTTATGTAATGAAGACAGTGCGATTGCTGCTACAAATATTATTGGACCAGACACCAAAGAAATTGTTTTAGCTCATCTTTCTGAAGAAGCTAACACTCCTGAGATTGCATTAGCGGCGTATTTAAAAGTATTCCGTTATTTTGGTATTAATCCTGATAAATATCGCATTGTATGTGCTAATCAACATCACTCCACATTAGGAGGACATAAAGATGAAGATTAGAATCATTGGAATTGGTAAAATTAAGGAACAATATTTGCGTGATGGAATTAATGAATATATCAATCGTTTAAAACCTTATACACAAATTGAAATAGTAGAAGTAAATGATGAACCAATAGTGGATAATCCTACCATAGGAGAAATTACTAAAGCCATTAATAATGAAGGCAAAAGGGTACTTAAATTATTAAAAGATAGTGATTATGTAATCGCCTTAGATTTAGTCAAAAAACAACCAAATAGCCTTGAATTTGCGGACTTTTTAAATAAGAAATTTGTATTAGGTGGTTCTTCTATTACATTTATTATAGGCGGTTCATATGGTTTATCCGATGAACTTAAAAAGAGAAGCAACGACGCAATTTGCTTTTCTAATTTAACTTTCACCCATCAAATGATTAGACTAATATTATTAGAGCAAATATATCGTGCATTTAAGATTAATAGAAATGAGACTTATCACAAATGAATACTTACGAAGAATTCCAACAATTTAAATTAATTGAAGATAAAAACAATCCTTTCTGCCAATGCTTTGAATTAGAAAATGGCGAAAGATTTTATATTGAACCTGTTTTTTATACCCATTTAAAAGGCTTTAAAGAAAGAATAGACAAAGATAGCTATCAAAAGATTATTGACCGCATGTTAGAAGTTGTACGGAAAAATAAAAAGGTTGTCTTTGTGGGATGCTTTGATTATCCACAAACGGAAGTTGAGGGATATATCTATTTAGAGGTTACTGATATTACTGATCCTCTACAAATATATGTTGAAGATAAATCCCGTGGTTCAGATTACGGGGATTAAAAAAAGACAGGTTGAACTGTCTTTTTCTTTTATCTTTATTCCACTGTTTGTGGATTTAATTGGCGCATCGATAACCACATTGCTCTCATACCGATTAAAACGATATAAGCAATTCCTGCGGCTTGTGTCCAAATAAAGGCTAGAACCATTGCTAATAAACCAGGTGTAAGATCAATCCAACCGGAGATAGCAATCGCGGTGCCAAGTTTAAGACCACGATTTGGATTCTTTTTACCACGAGTTAATAACCAAATCATTAAGCCCATGAATAAGCCTAAGATAATATAAATACCGTAATATAGGCCAGATGAGAACCAGAAGTTAACTTTCTTTTGATTTAAATAACCTTTATTAAAAACTTGTGTCCAAGCCTTTTTAACAGCATCTACATAATTAATGTCATTGCTATTTTTTTCCAAACCTTCGATATTTAAAGTTGTTTCTAATAATTTGGTATTTACTTCAAAACGAGACCAATCATTTCCTTTATAAGAAGCAGCGTAACCAGTAGTGGTATCTGTCTTAAAGATTTTAGAATAATATCCATCTTTATATAAAATTAAATAGGATGGTGTGTATAAAGTTGGAGCTTCTTCATCTTCGACTTCTACATAAAGATTAGTAGTATCTTTTACGTATTGTCTAGCTTCAATAGTTTTAATTAAAGCCGCAACTGTCTTTGTACCTTTATTATATTCACGGTCAGTATAATAAATTTCAAAAGCAAATTCAGATTTGTCTTCTCTAACAGCAGTGTATGTGGCAATCGCAGTTTCATCTGGTGTTTTGCCATCTACTTCCACCCAAGTTTGAGAGATAGTTTCACTTCCTTTAGTTAAAACTAACTTTTTATTTTCATTGACTGTGAATTCATATCCTTCTTCTTGTAATGATAAACAAGATGAAGTTAAACCTTGTTCATATCCATAGGTGTAATTACTTAAAAAGGATGAACCATAGGAATTACCAGCAGCGGTCATAATTGGAATTACTGGTAAGAATGTTCCTACTAAAAATAAAATGACTGCAATCCACCATGGAGATGTTTTTGCGCCTTCAATCGCGCGATCGTTTTTAATTAATGAGGCAAAGATATTGCCAATCGTTCTTTTTGTTTTAGCTTTCATATTTTTTTCCTGCTTGCGTGAATAATTTTATGGTATGTTGAACTATTTTACAAATAGAAATGCATACAATTAAAATAATTACGCTGTTTTTGTGTCTTTTTGTATTTTAATTTCGCCAGCTTTAGTAAGTGCCCATTTGGTAATTAATGGTCCAGTTAACTCATAAATCATTGTGGACATAATGATGACTGTATAGATTAATGAACCTAATTCATTTTCGCCTGCATTTGTCATAAACACTTGGGCGTTATTAGCTAAGCCTAATGCCACACCTGCTTGTGGGACTAAAGTGAATCCTAAATATTTTTGAATTACTGGTTCACATTTAGTGACTTTCGCCCCGAAGGCGCTTCCAAGCCATTTGCCTAGCACTCTTGAGAGCAAATAAATTGCGGCGATAGCAATTACTAATAAAGCATTATCAGAAGCAAAGACACTGAAGTTTAATCTTGCGCCTGAAATAATAAAGAAAAGCATGAAGATTGGAGATGTAAATTTGTCTAAATATTCGCCTGTTGAATCTACACCTGCGGATAGGTTAACATAAACCGCTCCAATCGCCATGATTGTTAATAAGGAAGATAATTGAAATGAGAAGTTCCAGCCAAACACTGTAGCAGTGTCAATTTGTGCTAAGCCAACTGCTAATAAAACAGCGGCAATGCACATAATTAAACGGTTGTGTCTGCTTTTAAACCATTTTGATGCCATTGAGATAATAAATCCGATAACTGCACCGATAACTAAAGATATAACTATTTCTAAGATTGGAATCAAAATTGCAGTGATAAAGTTAAAGGAACCACCAATTTGTAATATTTTAGCAATGGAGAATAAGATAGAGAAAGCAATTAAAGCAACTGCGTCATCAAATGCCACAACAGGGATTAAAGTTTCAGTGACTGGGCCTCTTGCTTTATATTGATTAATAACTAATAAAGTTGCGGCAGGTGCGGTTGCACAAGCGATTGATCCTAATATAAGTATCATAGATGGGGTTAATCCCATATCCTTCATACCACAGAAGTAGGCTAAAAATAAAGCAATAATAACTATGACTGCTCCACCTAATGCTTCAGTAATAGAAATGATTGTGGCCCTCTTACCAACTTTCTTTAAAGCAGATAATTTAAAAGATCCACCAATAGTAAAGGCAATAAAGCCTAAAGCGATTTCGGTAACCCAGTTTACTTTGTTTATTGCATTAGTAAACCCATCTTGGTTAATCCAGCCTAAGACGAATGGACCGATGATAATTCCGGTAATTAAAAATCCGGTTACATTTGGGAAGTGAATTAATTTCATCAACTTGGACATTAATAATCCAATGATTAACGCAATTGCGACCCAAAGTATTGATTGTAAAGTTAATATATCCATTAAAAACTGCCTTCGTATCTTTCTAGTGGAGTGACATACATACCACCGTGGCATAAGGTAAATTTCTTTGTTTTTTCACGAATAATGTTTAAAACATCATCAATTTGTTCTTCTTCAACAACAATATTTATAATTGTGTTATTTTCATATTTGTCGCTTTCAAAGTGTGATAAGTTCACAAACATCGGAATATCTCCACCGTTTGTTAATGTGTGTTTTAAAGAAGTGGATGCAATGACGGAACCATTGTACCCAGCGTGTGATAATTCTTTTAAGACATCTTCGGTAACTCTAACGTTATCTAATGTAGCAATAACTAAATGTTTCATAATTTTTTCTCCCAACGCACTATTATATGCCTAATTTTGTATTTAGTATCATAATCTTTGATTAATTTTTATAAAATGATATAATAAGCGAGCTAGAAATAGCGCTATGGGGTCGTATTGGATTCGACAGAGATGCGTTTTGCTTTAACTGCAGTCGTGTGATGACGTTATCATCAAAACAAAATAACTGACAACAGTTATATGAGAGCTCCTAGAGCTCAATCTCTCTGCTTAGCTTAATTAGCTCCCGACGTTAGGGTTCCGGTCTCTTTAGATCGGGCAGAGCATTACCCAGGGTTTTAGCCTTTCACGCCTGGTAGTAGTGTCATACCAAAAGGATAGGAAGTGGGAGTGGACTTGTTACTTACTTCTGAAATTAGGAAAGTCTCGCATGCGGACGCCAGTCGATAGGTTGAAACATGTTAAAAATTATCATATCGTCTAAACTGTAGACGTTATTGATGGACCATCTTTGGACAGGGTTTCGACACCCTCGACTCCACCAAAATGAATATTAACCACTCTTTGTAGTGGTTTTTTCATATAAAAAATATATATTTTTGTGTATAATAATCAACAAATGAAAGACGCTTTGATTTTAATACCAAGCTATGAACCTGATAGTTTATTGATTAACACAGTCAATGAATTAAGTGAAAATGAATATCCTATTCTTTTAATAAATGATGGTTCGTCCTCTGAATATGACGAAATCTTTAATCAAGTAAAAGATAAAGTTAAATATTTAAGTTATTCAAAGAATAAAGGCAAAGGATACGCAATGAAATATGGCTATAAACATATTCATAGTTTATTTCCTGATGTTAAATATGTCATTACTGTTGATGGGGATGGACAACATACCTTAAAAGATATTAATCGTGTTTATGAAGAATTAGTTAAAAATGATGAATTAGTTTTTGGTGTACGCACTTTTGATAAAGATGTGCCTTTTAGAAGCAAATTTGGGAACCATTTTTCCCAAGTTACACGCAGTTTAGTCACCAAAACATATATCCAAGATGATCAATGTGGTTTAAGAGGATTTCCAATTAGATATGTCCCAGAATTAATTAAGATTAGTGGGAATCGTTATGAATATGAAATGAATCAAATTATTCGCTTACAGCTAAGGCAATATCCTTTGATTACTATTCCCATTGAAACTGTTTATTTAGATAATAATTCCCGTTCACACTTCGCTCCATTTAGAGATACTTTTAGAATTCAAACTATTATCTTTTTTCATTCAATTCCTGCTTTAATTTGTTTAGCGTTATTGATGATGTCTTTAATTTTTTATACAAAATATAATGCTTATCCATTGAAGATTTCTGTGATCTTTTCTTACACTTGGACTTTTGCATTATATTTCTTGTTAATGAATATCTTTAACCCGTCGCAGAGATTCTTTAGAAGATTGTTTAAAGAATTATTATTTGTCGCGATTAGAATGAGCACTTGCTATATTACTTTAGAATGGTTAAGCGCTGGCATTGATTTATCTATTTGGGGAGTTTTGCTGATTCCTGTTACTGTTTTAGTAATGGAATCATTTAACGTTTTGTTTGCTTGGTTATTTAGAAAGATGTTCCGCACTTTTTAGTGACACAATTTATTGTTTGTCACTAATAGTAACTTGTTTTAGCATGCGTATGTGCCTAAAATAAAATCATGAATAAATCAAAGAAAAATCCATACAAAGCACGTTTATTCTCTTTTAAGTGCTTATTATACGATATAGCTAGATGGTCAGGTTGGCCATTTATTATTTGGTTTCGTTTAAAGAAAATTTATCAAAGCAAAGAAGCAAAGAAACATCATAAGGGAGGTGCGATAGTAATTTGTAATCACATTCTCTATAGCGATGTAATGATTGTGCAATTAGCGTTTTGGTATCGTCGTATTCATTCTTTAGCAATGAAGGAATTATTTAATAACAAAATTAAATCTTTCTTTTTTAAATCTTTCTTTTGCATTCCTGTTGATCGTGAAAAATTTTCCATGCAGACATTTAAAACAATCGTGCAAAAGTTAGAAGGTGGAAACACGATATCAATGTTTCCAGAAGGGCATATTAGTTGGAATAACAACACACCGATGAGCGCTTTTAAAAGTGGAATGATATTAATGGCCTTACAAAGTGGGGCAAAGATTATTCCATGCTATCGTGAACTTAGAGCCCATTGGTGGCAAAGAGAAAAGATTGTCATTGGTGATCCAATTGACGTTAAAGCATTATGTGGTGAAAAACCAAGTATGCAAAGAATTGAAGAAGTGACAAAACTAGTATTTGAAAATGAATTGAAATTAAAAGAAATATATCATGGAGGTAAATAGCATGGACATAAAGAATGATAATATTTTTGCTAAATATACAGACGAAGAAACTTTTAAAAGAATTAAGTACTTCGGGACAATGGATAATTTATGGAATTCAGCGGTAAATGAATTTAAAGATAACATTGCTTTGCAAGATTGTAATCGTAAATTTACTTATACCGAAATGGATGAAGAAGTTGCTAAATTCCGTGCAGTTCTTCATGAAAATGGTATTAAAAAAGGTGATGTTGTTGGTGTATTTGCCCCTAATAGTATTGAATGGGTTAAAGCTTTCTTAGCTATTACCACAAGTGGATGTTTAGCGGTTTTACTTCCACCTCATTTACCAGAACAAGCTTTATTTGGTTTAGGGATGAAATACCAAATGACCGCTATTGTGTATCACCCAGCTTTAAACGAAAAGATAGATGCTTTAAACAAACTTCCACATAAGATGACTTTGATTAATGCTTTAAATACAAGCGAAGATTCATTACCATCTGTGTCATGCGATAAAAAAGATCCTTGTGTCATTATCTTTACTGGTGGGACGACTGGTAAGAGTAAAGGTGCTTTACTTAACCATGGAGCGTTAACTCGTGGCTCTTATAATGGTTGTTTAGGCATCAAAGATGTTTTTAATCAAAGAATGTTATTAGTCTTACCATTAACGCATGTTTTTGGTTTAGTGAGAAATTTATTAACCACATTACAAACTGGTGGAACCTTATTTATCACTCAAAACAACAAAGATATGTTTAAAGACTGTGCAATATTTAAGCCAACAGTGATGGTGATGGTTCCTGCGTTAGCGGAAATGTGTTTAAACCTTTCTAAACAATTTAAACGTAATATGTTAGGTGAATCTTTAAAACTAATTATTTGTGGTGCTTCTACTGTCCCACCTTACTTAGTAAAAGAATATAAACCTTTAGGTATTACTTTGTTACCTGGCTATGGTTTAACTGAATCTTCTAACTTAGTTTCTGGTAATCCAAATGGAGAATATAAGCCAGCTTCTGTTGGATTCCCATATCCAGGACAAGATTTAAAGATTGTTGATGGTGAACTTTGGATTAAAGGAGATAACATTTTAGATTGTTATTATAAAGAGGAAGAAGAAACAAAGAACGCTTTCTCTAATGATGGTTATTTCAAGACAGGTGATTTAGTGAGATTTGATGATGAAGGATACTTATATATCGTTGGTCGTAAAAAAGAAATCATTATCTTATCTACAGGAGAAAATATCTCACCATTTGAATTAGAAAATAAATTTAATGAATTAGATATTATTCAAGACTCTTTAGTTTATTTAGATGAAAATACTAACACACTTGCGGTGTCAGTATATCCTCGTTTAGTGGAACTAGCAAAAGTACAAGCCGATAATAAAGAAGAATATATTAAAAATGAGATTAACAAAGTGAATAAATCTTTACCTTCATTCATGCGAGTTAGTAAAATTACTATACGTAAAGAAGATTTTAAACGCACACCGGCAATGAAGATTATTCGTGGAAAGGATAATATATGAGTAGAGAAGAAATTTTTACTAAATTAAAAGAAGTTATTCAATTAGCGAATACTTCTGATCCTGATGCATTAAAAAATTGTAAAGAAGAATCTAATTTAAGAAATGATTTAGGCTTAACTTCCATTGGTGTTCTTTATGTGGCAATTGCCCTAGAAGAAGCTTTTAATATTGAATTTACTGGTGTTTCATTTGATGAATTTGAAACTGTTAAAGATGTGATTGATTATATTGAAAAGAGAGTTTAAAAATGAGTGACGCGATTATTCATGTTTATCTAAAAACATTTCCATTTTTAACCGATGATGAGATTTATCCAGAAAGTAGGAAGAATCTTATTAATCGTTGTAAAAGTGAAAAAGTAAGAAATGAAAAATACTACGCTTGGAAGTTATTACAAGAAGCGATGTATTTATCTTTTTCTTTAAATATGAAGAATATTACCTTTCATAAGGATAGACATGGTAAGTGGACTTGCCCAGATTGTTATTTTTCAATTACTCACTGTAACGGTGTCGCTGCAGTAGTGGTTTCTAATGAACCTGTGGGTATCGATTTAGAAAAGGTTGATTTAACCCGTGATTATCAAAAAATCGCTACAAAAGCCTTCTTAATTGTTGAAAAGAAAGATTTAACTGCAGATAAATTCTTTAAGATTTGGACTATTAAAGAAGCTTATTATAAATATCTTGATAAACAAACTAGAGGATTTGTTCCTCATGATTTTAATACTACAAAAATTGATAATGTTTTGACTAAAACAATTAAAATCAAAGATGAGAAATATTATCTATCAATTGTGTGTGAACACACGAAAGATATTAAATTTCAATGTGAATTAAATAATTTATAAAATAAAATATTAAATTGTAGGAGTTATTAATAATGGAAAATTATGTCATTTTAGCTGATTCATGTATGGATTTAAGCAAAGCACAAAGAGAAGAATATGGAATCGAATATCCATTACGTGGCACGATTGTATATCCAAATGGAGAAGAACATATTGCTGACCCAGATTGGGAAACAATTTCTTTCGAAAAATTCTTTAGCTTATTAGAAAACAAAAAGAATCATTTCCGTAGTAGTCTTCCAAATCAGTTTACGATTATTGAAAGATATGAAGAATATTTAAAAAAGGGCCAAGACATTTTAGTGGTCACTCTTTCTGGTGCGATGTCTGGCACTTATAGTTCATTTGTTACTGCAAGAAATGAAATTATTGATAAATATCCAGAACGTAAAATTATCATTGTTGATTCAAGAAAATATTCCGCAGGTATCAATATGGTTTGTTTATTAGCTAGTGAAAATAGAAAAAATGGCATGTCCATTGAAGAAAACGCGAAAGACTTAGAAGAAAGAAAAACCCATATTCATCAAATTGGGATTTTAGATGATTTATTCTTCTTATATCGCAGCGGTCGTATTTCTAAAGCTAAGGCCTTCTTTGGAAACTTAGTCGGTGTTAAACCAATGGCGGACTTCTCTATTGAATCTGGTATGCCATGTACCTTAGGTAATGCGAGAGGTTACCAAGCCGCTTATAAAGCTATTGAAAAATATATCAAACAAGTTATTGGTAGCACGAAAGGTAAAACGTTGATTGTGACGCATTCCATTCGTCAAAAACAAGCTGACGCAATTTATGAAATTGCTAAAAGAGTGGCACCTGACGCAAAGATAATTCGTTGTATTATGAATCAATCTAATGGTGTAAATGTTGGACCAGGTTTAGCTGCTTGTTGGTTTGTTAGTGACGAGAGAGTTTCTCCTGATTGTGAAAAAGAAAGAAAAATAATGGCGGATATTTTAGCAAGTAAATAAATATGATTTTAGTTTCTTTATCTTGGTATCATTTGTTAATTATTGGAATAGGTACATTCCTTATTATTTCCTTATTGTTTTCTATATGGTTAACATTTACTATTGCAAAGCATGTTTATCAACATACCTTAACTAGATTAGAGGGTGGTGCTTGGGGTAGAGAATGTTCCGCACCTGAAAATAAAGAACAATTAGAAATGTGGAATGAAGGATTAGAATGGGCTAAAAAATTTAGCAAACAAAAAGAAGACTTAACCATTACTAGTTTTGATGGCCTTAAACTAATGGCGGAATTCTATAACTTTAATAGTGAACGAACAGTAGTCTTTTTATGCGGTAGATGTGAATGTTTATGCTATGCATATTACTATGCGAAAGCTTATCAAGAACAAGGTATTAATTGCTTATTCATTGATCAAAGATGTCATGGTTTAAGTGAAGGCACTTATTCCACAGTTGGTATCTTAGAAAGTAAAGATACTTTAAAGTGGTTAGAATATTTAAAAGAACATAAAGGATTAAATAGATTTTTATTACACTGTGTATGTGTCGGAGGGGCAACCGGTTTATTAATGGCAGCTTCTAAAGAATGTGATGTTAATATTGAACGCATCACACTCGATGGAGCGTTTATTAATTTTAATGATAGTTATAAGCGTCATTACGTTGGCCTTGGGCATCATTTATTCCCTGTTTATTATCAAATCTGGTATTGGTTTAAAAAAAGAACAGGTGTTTCAGTCAAGCTTTCTAACCCTTTAGAAGCAATTAAAAATATTCACTGTCCTGTGCTGTTTTTATATGGAAAATTAGATAATTATTCTCCCATTGAAAATGGAAAAATTTTATTTAATGCTTGTCCAAGCGATAATAAAAAAATAATAATATTTGACGAGGGAAGTCATTCCCATTTAAGAATTAATAACAAAACTAAGTACGATCAAAGCATCATTGACTTTGTCAAAGAATAGGAGTGTTTATGAAAATAGCTATCTCTGCTGAATCCACAATAGATTTACCAAAAGAATTATTAAAAGAATATGATATACAAACTGTCCCATTTACTGTTTTATTAGGTGAGAAGATGGGTATTGATGGAGATATTACTCCAGAAGAAATCTTTGCCTATGTTGATAAGACTGGTATCTTACCAAAGACATCCGCAGTTAATGAATTTCAATTTGAAGAACATTTTAATAAATTATTACAAGACCATGACGCGGTTATTCATTTCTCTTTAAGTAGTGAAATTTCTAGCGCGTGTGAGAACGCTAAAAAGGTTGCTAAAAAATTAAAAAATGTCTATGTAATTGATTCTCGTACTTTATCTACCGGAATTGCCTTAGAAGCTATTTATGCCTCTAAGTTAGCAAAAGAAGGATTAGATGCAGAAGAGATTGTGAAAAAGGTTGAAGCTCGTATCCCACATGTACAAGCTAGTTTTGTTGTTAATACTTTAAGTTATTTATATAAAGGCGGACGTTGCTCTAGCATTGCCCGTTTTGCCTCTGCTTTATTTAGAATCAAACCACAAATTGTGGTTAATAACGGCAAGATGGAAGCTAAAAAGAAATATCATGGTCGTAACACACAAGTTGTCGAACAATATTGTAAGGACACATTAGAACAATTTAATAATCCTGATAAATCTCTTATCTTTATTACTCATTCTCACGCTACTCCGGATATGGTGGAAGCAGCGAAAAAGATTGTTCAGGAACAAGGTTTTAAAAATATTATTGTGACAGTTGCTGCCGCAACGATAACCTCACACTGTGGACCTAAAACACTTGGTATTCTTTATATCAATGATGGAATGAATAAATAAAAGTAACCTGCTGGTTACTTTTTTTAATAACATATTTCTTAAAAAATCTTTTAAGCGTGTATGCCATTTTCATTGGCCAACTT
>CAVEYA010000036.1:0-727 GCA_963619935.1 bacterium
TCCCGTAACAGATCCAAATGCTCCGTCAAAAAATAAAGTCAAGATAGTTAAACCTGTTAAATTAACACCTGCATTAATTAAAAAAGATCCGACGACTAATAGTAACAACGAAATTGCTGACATTAAAATTGCCGAAGCAAAGAAAGGAATTGCTAAATTTTTTTTATTCATTTTATATCTCCTAAATTATGCTTTTATTAAAACGCATAGCCTGCCCCCCGTCAAGGATTTACTTATGCAGCCATCAAAAAGTTTTTCACTATATGAAAGGGAATATTTGTAGTTTTTTGTAGGCTATATTTTCGGTGTTTTGAAAGATTTTGCCTAGTTTGTGAATAAAAAAAGATAGGTTTTCGCCTATCTAGAAGTTTCTTTTGTAAGAACTGTATTTAGAGTGTCCCCCGCATGTGCGCTTACGTATTCATCTAAATATGTAATCTTATTAGAATCATTAATTTCAATGCTTGTATCGTTTTGTAACGTTAACTGGCCACTTAATGTAATAGAGATACCAACATCGATACTTAATGTTAACTTTAAGGATTCTAATTGATTTTGATCATTATGATAAATGCTAATTTGTAAGGACTTTAAATCATTATTTTGGGCTAACTCACCAATGTTTAAATCAAGATAGAAGTATTTATCAGTTATGTTGTGATTAAAATCATTAACTAATTCTTCATAATGAATTTGCCCTTTTTCGCCATCTGATGAAGTAATTTGT
>CAVEYA010000036.1:772-13854 GCA_963619935.1 bacterium
GTTGTGTTGTGATTAAAGTCATTCACTAATTCTTCATAATGAATTTGCCCTTTTTCGCCATCTGATGAAGTAATTTGTCCCATAATGCTATCGGATAAACCAAGCACATTTTGACAAAGAATAGTTAAAATATTATTCATAAAATAGTCTTTGTCGCACTTTAATGAAACAGTGTAATAATATTTCTTCACCCAGAAAGCACCTGAAGTTTCATCAATTCTTTGCACATA
The DNA here is from genome assembly GCA_963619935.1 of bacterium. Taxonomy (GTDB): domain Bacteria; phylum Bacillota_I; class Bacilli_A; order RFN20; family CAG-826; genus RUG13091. The sequence continues at coordinate 1,003 of CAVEYA010000036.1, forward strand.
GAAATTGCCATTATCATACATGATGTATGCTTTACGACCATCTGTGTTTGTGTAATTACCATTTTTATTAACACCAATAACAGTTGGAATATCTGGTAATGTGACCAAAATTTGAACATTGCCTTTGTTATTACGAATTTTAATATCAATGTTCACGTCAATATTAATACCAAGTATTGTCACAGTTAAGGAACCAGAGAAATGGTAATAATTAAATCTAGAGGTGTTAATACCGAATTCTAATAATGTTTTGATATCAGATAAATCAAGATAACTATCATCTTTAGTTAATCTCATGCCTGATTCAATAGAAGAATCAAAATCGTTGATATCCACGGAAATGTTAAAAACATTGCCTTTAATATTTAAATTTACGACGTCAATTCCTTTGACCTTATCTTTTTGATAACGGACCACTAAAGTGAAATCTACATCGTTATAACCAATTAAAGCAGCGTTTAACCCTAAGGTAATCTTTTCTTCGGTAACATCAATACTATTAAGAATATCGGTGTTTAATAATACGGAATAATCTTTATTAGAAATTAATTTTGTTAATGGAGTATTTTTCGCAGCGTCTAATAATGAACCAAATAATTCCATAAAATGGTCATCTTTTTCATTGTATAAGTTCATCGCAATATCATAGATATCCTTTAAGGATTGAATGCTAAAATAACAATTAAGTTTGTCATTATAAGAAAGAAGGATTTCGTTTAAATCTTTCATATCAGCTTGAATCTTATGTACATAGTCATCACCATCCACTAGTGTGACTGTACCATAGCCAAATTTATTTTCTAAATCAAATTGGACATCACCAGTTATTGGCATGCTCTTTTTTGTTGCGTCAGCAAAATCAATTGAAGCATTCAGTTTTAAATGGAAAGCTTTTTGATTAAGCAATGTATCAACACCATCTAATAAAGTTAAAGCTGGGTCAATCGCAACATATTCTGCTTTATTAATATTAATTTCTTGATAAGGAATAACTTTAATTTCTAAATCACCAGAATATGTATCGTAAGTAAAATTATTAATATTAATAGATTCAATTTGTTCCTCATTAAATGTCACAAGTAAATTAATTGGGCCAAATGGTAATGAAAAATATCCAGGTTTTAAAGTAATGGATAAAGAATTATCAGTAATGTTTAAATCACTAGCAATCTCTGGTAAATCATTCGCATAAGTTAAAATCTTGTTTAAATCAATCTCTTTTACTAATGCGGAGATTTGATCAATTACACTTGCTTCTTCCTTATTTGGAAGCTTATTAATAATGTAAGTGGCTAAATCAGTAATTGAAGCCTTACTCATTGATACCTTTAAGGTATTGTAATTAGCAAATACACTATCATCTAAATAACCAGCTTTAATATTATGTTCACGGCCACCTTCAGTTATTTTTAAATCAGTAAATAAAGAGATTTGTTTATCTAACGCAAAAGTTAAATCGCCATTCACATCAAAGAAATCTTCTTCACCTTTGTTAACATCCGCAGATAAACTAACAGTCGCCTTTTTGTCATTCACTAAAGACATAATAGAATTTACTAATGTAAATGTTGGTCTAAAGTTTTGATATGTAGGAGCGTTTTCTTTTAAAGAAGGATTTATCATCGCGATATCTTCTTTTAAAGTATGTAAATTACTAGATGCAGATAATGTCATTCCCATCACTTCCGCATTATTAATACGGATACCAGTCATATTAAAAGCATCATCGCTTAAGAATTCTAAAACGATATTTTCCGCAAAATTAAATTTAAAATAATGGCCATTGTCTTTGAATTCTTCCATATTATTTAATTTGCTTAATAATGAATCGAAATCTAAAGATGCAAATTCATCAGGAATAGTTAAATTTAATCCCCAAGTTGGTAGCATATTCATTACGTCTGTAATATTAGAGGATTCTAAATATAAATGGGTGTTATCAAAGTCGACATAGATAGTGTTATCAAAGTAGCCAAAAGACGCAGCAACATCTAAAGTGTCGTATTTAACATTGATATCACCTGCTACTTTAACGTTTTCTAAATCAGAAATTGAGATTTGTAAATTATTGACGCTTAAATCGATATTACCAATAGATTCACTATTGATAGATAAGGAAATATCGCCCGCTAATGCTTGAGAATCCACTAAATTACTTAGATATTGTTCAGAAGCTGTCATTGGTGTAGCAACTGTATCAATTGTTTTTGAAACAGTATCACTAGCTTTTTTGTATGAAAGCATAAATCCTGATCCAGCTCCTAAAGCAAAGACAGTTGCGAATATGCCTGTATGTATTAATATTTTTTTAATCATTATATTTAACTCCTAATAAATAACGTCAGTCTCCGTATCTGGAATCGGCTCACTGCTTTGATGGTTGAAGACTTGCGTTAATGTCGCACTAGATTTATTTTCTCCAACCACATAGACTGTATATTTTTCAGCAACATCAAGTTGTTTTAAGTTCAATTCTTTATCTAAAGTCAGTGTTAATTCTACAGAAGAGAATTGTGGATTTTTCTTTAAATTTGAAACTTTAACCATTTGTTTAACATATCTTAATACAGAAGTTATTGGATCAAGATTTAATGTCACAATGTAATTATCGTTTTTTTCTTCTAATTTGCTATCAAGCACTGTTTTGCTAGAAACAATATAAATGATAGGTCTAGCTAAATGCTTACCCCAAAGATTTTCATGCTCTTCTAATGTTACTTCTTGATCAAACTTCCATTTAGCAGTGCCACTTTCTTTTACATTTGAGCCAAGATATTCTTTAATCTTTTCTGGCCCTTGATAAAAACGAGAAGCACATTTCACCAAAGATGAGTAAGAAATCGATTCATTAAAAATATCGCTACCAATATGAACATCAGATGCGTAAATAATTTGTTTCACACCAGCGGCTTTTACTTGTCCATGAGTAATAGAAGAAGTATGCTCTGAATTAGCAAATTTATAAGCTGCAATATTAACTAAATCGCAATGCTTAAATTGACTAATAGAATTGTTTTTATTGTATTTATCCATAAGAGCAGATACATCATCTTCATAACTTAACGGATCAAAGGCATCATAATTAATGCCAGGTTTAGACATAACAACGCCAAAATAGGTACCAACAGAAGCACCTGCTACAACGGCAACTAAACAAGATATGCTAGTTCCTAATAAACTATTAAACTTATTTTTGTGTTTAAGAATAGCGTTAGTGGCTCCGACCATTGGGGAGCTAATAACTTCAATTTCTTTTTTGTTCTTTTTCATTGTGCACATAAGTGTATACACACACGTTAAAAAATGCCCCCTACATCGTAAGAAAAATTAAGATAGTTATTTTCTCTAACTCTCCAAATAAGAGAATTGGCATGTATTTTGCTGGATTTCAGGCGCAAAATGCATTAATATTGCTTTATATGGAAGATTTAAAGATTGTTGTTGGTAAAAACCTTGCCTCTTTAAGAAAAAAGAAGAAATTAACTCAACTTGAACTTGCAGAAAAGATGAATTACTCCGATAAAGCGGTGAGCAAATGGGAGCAAGGAGCAACCTTGCCAGATATAGAAACCCTTAAATCATTGTGTGATTTTTATGGAGTCACAATTGATTATTTGACACATGAGGAAAACATTAATAAACCAGAATTAAATAATAAAAAAGATCGTATTGTGTTGGTCAATCGAATCATCATCACTTGCTTATTAGCTACTTTAGTTTGGATGGTTTCTGTAATTGCTTTCGTTTACCCACAGTTATTCCTTAATCAACAACATGGAAATTGGTTGGCGTTTGTTTGGGCAGTTCCAGCAACAGGTGTAGTAATTACTGTTATGAACCGTTTATATTGGAAAAACAAATTAGTGTATATAATTTGCTTTTCACTTATTATTTGGAGTTTATTAACAAGCATTTATTTGCATTTTTGTATCTTAAGAAATCAAAATCTTTGGCTACTATATTTGTTAGGCATACCATTACAAATAGCAATTATTTTGTGGGGATTAATGAGAAGAAAAAAATAGCAGGAACCTGCTATTTTCTTTATCTGAATAATAAATTATTCAACAACGCCTTCTTTTATTTTAAGTAATAATTCGTTAGCAATATCTTCGTTTTCTTTTAAATATGTTTTGGCGGAATCTCTACCTTGAGCAATCTTTTCGCCTTTATATTCAAACCAAGAACCACTCTTTTTGATTAAACCTAATGCCACAGCGCGATCAAGGATTTCACCTTGTTTAGAAATGCCTTGCCCATAAATAATATCAATTTCACATTGCTTAAATGGAGCAGCCACTTTGTTTTTCACAATTTTAACACGGCAGGTATTACCATAAATGTCTCCACCATTTTTAAGAGCTTCTGTTCTACGAATATCGATTCTAATAGAAGCGTAGAATTTTAAAGCACGGCCACCAGAAGTGGTTTCTGGGTTACCATACATGACACCAACTTTTTCTCTTAATTGGTTAATAAAGATAACTGCGCATTCTTTCTTATTTAAGATACCTGCTAATTTACGCATTGCTTTAGACATTAATCTAGCTTGTAAGCCAACAGAGTTATCTCCCATTTCGCCATCAAGTTCAGCTTGTGGAACTAGAGCCGCAACACTATCAACAATAATCAAACTAATTGCACCACTGTCTGCAAGCATTTCCACAATCTCTAAGGCTTGTTCACCACTATCAGGTTGAGAAAGAATTAATTCATCAATATTAACCCCTAAATTCCTTGCATAAACTGGGTCAATTGCATGTTCAGCATCCACGAATGCTGCTCTTCCACCTTGTTTTTGGCATTCTGCAATTGCATGCAATGCTAATGTTGTTTTACCAGAAGATTCAGGACCATAAATTTCAATGATTCTGCCTTTTGGATATCCACCAACGCCAAGTGCTTCATCAAGGAGTAAGGAACCACTAGGGATAACGTCCACATCAACGGATTGGCGGTCGCCAAGTTTCATGACAGCGCCTTTTCCAAACATTTTTTGGATTTCTTTCAGTGTTTCTTCAAGATTCACTGATTGTTCATTTTTATCTTTGTTCATAAAATCACCTCTATATTATTAAATATTCAAGTTAAAGGATATTTTTATAAATTATTTGTTATTTTTTAACATAATTGATAATTGTTTGAGAGCAAAATCAACCGCTTGCTTTTGAATTTCTTCACGCGTACCTTTTAATTTTAATCCGTACACCTCTACGCGTACGCCTGTTGCGAGACCGATATAAACTTCGCCAACTGGTTTACCTTCCATCGCGTCAGGACCAGCATTACCTGTAAAGGAAACACAATAATCGGTATTTAATAATTGCATTCCGCGGTACGCCATTTGGGAGGCTATTTCTCCAGAAACAACGCCATGCTTTTCAATATCTTCTTTGCTAATTTTTAATAAATTTTCTTTTTCTTCAGTTGCATAAGTCACTAAAGCGCCTTTAAAAAATTTACTAGCGCCGCTAACCTTAGTGATGCTGCTAGCAAATAAACCACCCGTAAAAGATTCAACTGAACCTAATGTTTTATGATTATCAATAAACAATTGATTAAAATCTTTAACTTCCATAATTATTTATTCCCCTTAAATACTTTTGCGTTTTGAATAACATAAATCACACCAGAAATAACAGATACTAATGTGGCTAAATAAACAAAAATATCAGCGATACGAACAGACCAAGAAGCATCAAAATAACTAAATGGCCAACCGTTTAATAAAACAAGCGAAACAGCAATCATTTCTAAAACTGTTTTGGCTTTTCCAAAAATGTTCGCTGCAATAACCACACCTTTTTGTGCGGCAATAAAGCGTAAAGCATCAACAACAATATCTCTAGCAACTAATAAAAGTGCACACCACAAAGAAAAATTCATTTGTCCACTTGTGTAACTAGCTGGAACAATTAAGAAAATTACCATTGAGTTAATTAATAATTTATCTGCAACTGGATCAAGGAATTTGCCTAAATCTGTAACTTGATGATTTTTTCTTGCTAAGTATCCATCTAAAAAATCAGTAAAACTTGCTAATAAAAAGAAAATAAATAAGCCAAAATATAACCAGTTAATACCACTATTTCCAATATTTGGAATACTAAATGATGGATTAACTAAACCGATCACATACAAAGTGAATAAACCAATTACCATAATGACAATAGCAATGATTCTTGAAAATGTAATTTTTGTTGGTGTGTTCATATTTACCTCTTTAGTGAGTATTCGATCCTATAAGCCATGTTTTGTCTAGGACAATTATTTATCTAAGCAATGCTTACTAATCTCAGTTAAATTCCCTTGATTAGTCTCCCCTACCAAATTTGGGTTTCTCGCTTGTGGGGTTTACCGCGTTCCACCTTATTATTTCTAATAAGCTTCGTCACTGTGGCACTTTCAGGAGCTCCACCATGGTTACCTTTAGGTCTTACTCCGCCGTTACGTACTCCTACGTACCTAGCGTTATTTTTTCCGCTAGCGCAATCACTACAAGCATCTCAGCTTGTGCGAGCATGGACTTTCCTCTAGCCGAAGCCAGCAATTATCCAGATCGAATTTTATGTTATTTAATTGCTGCGGGATTGTATCCTTCGTTATAAAGGAATTTTTCTAAAGAATTAATTCTTTTGACTAAATCGATATTGTCCGCAGTTACATTATCGGTTGGTTTAACATTTTGGTATTTTAACTTGATACTGCCAAGTTCTAGTTCTAATCTTCTTTTTTCATCTTCTAATTGCTTGATTTTTGCGTTTAAATCATCAATTTCTTTTTTCTCGAGTAAATAATTTTTTTCGATTAGTTCATAATCTTTAATAATTACATCAAGAAATTTATCAACTTCGTAAGCATCATAGCCACGAATCACGCCAGGAAATATTTTGTTTCCAATCGCAGTAGAAGATAAAACTAGTTTGATTGCCATATATAAACCTCCTAATTATAATATATGAAGAAAAGGTTAATTTCAATCTTTTTTCTTTTGAAAAAAGACGTATGAATGCTATAATATCAAGGTATGAAAAAATTAGTAAAACTATTAAAGGGGCATAAATATTTAGTCTTCATGGATTTTGAAGGCACGCAATTTTCACATGAAATGATTGCGCTAGGAGCAGTAGTTTGTACGATAGATTCTAGAACCTGCAAAATCAAAAGAATGAAAAAGCCATTTAAAGTATATGTCACCGCAAAAAATAAAATTGGTAAATATGTCGTAGAATTAACAGGCATTACCGAAGAACAATTAAAAAAAGAAGGTATTTCATTTGCAAAAGCATTAAATGAATTCAAAAAATATGTTGGTTTAGGATTTAAGAAAGCCACATTTATTACTTTTGGTAATCACGATTTAAAAATCTTAAATCAGTCCATTGCTTATAATTTAGATTTTCCAAAAGAAATCACCTCACAAATTCAAAGAAACTATTTAGACTATCTAGCTTTTATTAGTGAATTCATTCGTGATGAAAAAGGAAATCCATTAAGCTTGGTTCACTATTGCGAATTATTTAATGTTAAAGAAGCTGGAATTGCTCATGATCCATCTGTGGATGCGATTAATTTAGCAAACCTTTATGATGCTTTTTTAAAAAATCCAGAAATCGTCTTAGATGAATATAAAAAACATTTAGGAAGGCATACGAATAGTCTTCCTGCTCCTGTCGCTACAGTAATTAAAAAATTAGCGGAAGGTGAAGATGTAACAAGCAAAGAATTTGATGATGAATTGAGAAAGTATATTGCGTAATGATTAAATATCCAAACGGAAATAAATATCAACCTACACCAATAAAAAAAGAAAGAAAAAGTTCAGCCGAAATTTCTCTTTCTAGTTCTAATCGTGGAATGAATCTTGAAAATGATATTAATTTATCGAATGAATGGTATCGTGATCATGATATTTGTTTAATCACTAAAAGACCTACACCAATTAATATTGTTAAAGTAGATTACTCTCATGGAGCTCATATTATCGATGCGTATTTTGAAAAGCAATCAACAACTGACTATAACGGAATCTATAAAGGTAAGTATTTAGATTTCGAAGCTAAAAATACAAAGAATAAAACAGCATTTCCTTTAAGCAATATTGAACAACATCAAATTGAACATTTAAAAAAGGTCATTTATCACGGCGGAATCGCTTTCTTTATTATTCAGTTTCAAAGTCAAAACGAAGTATATTTGTTAGATGCAAGTTATGTCATTAATTTTTACGAACATGGAGAGAGAAAATCTATTCCATATAATGTAATAAAAGAAAATGGGATTTTAATTAAACAAGGATTTAATCCAAGACTATATTATATCGACGCAATTGAAGAAAAATACTTTAAAAATAAGTAATTTATCTATTTATTGCTGCAAAACTCTTTTATTTTACAATTATTGCAGCAAGGATTTTTAGCCTTACAAAAATATCTACCGAAATGAATTAGTTGATGATGAGTTTTAATATAGCGTGACTCATCAATTAACTTTTTTAATTTCTTTTCCACAGTTAAAGGATCATCTTTTTTATTAGATAAGCCTAATCTTTTTGAGATTCTTAAAATATGTGTGTCAACAGGCAGTTCAGGAATATTAAATAGTTCCGCTCTAATCACGCCTGCAGTTTTATTACCAACTCCAGGCAGCGTTTCCAAAGCCTTTTTATCTTTAGGAACTACGCCGTTAAAATTATTAAGCAAAGTTATGGCAATACCTTTAATATTTTTGGCTTTATTTTTATATAATCCGATAGATTGAATAATGTTTTCAATATCAAGTAGTTCACTATTTGCTAATTCTTCTAAAGTTTTATATTTATCAAAAAGAACAGCGGTAACTTTATTCACTGCTTTATCACTAGTCTGTGCGGATAACATCACCGCAATGACTAATTCGTAATCTTTTTGATAATTTAATTCACAACCTACACTTGGAAATAATTCATCCAAGTAATTTAAAATGATTTTAATTTTATTTGTCATCGTCATCATCATCTTGGTCAACCCAAGGTGTTTTGGCAATTCGAATGGTTTCTTCAAGATTCTTGTCCCACATTTCATTTAGTGGCGAATGGCCTTCTGATTCAATGTCTTCTCTTGTGGCCCAAGATAATAAGATTTTATCGACTGATCTTAAAGACTTTTTACCTTTATTAAGCGCTTCTTTTAAAGCGTTAATAATCATTTCATCAGAATAACCATATGAAACCCATTCTCTAATACGAGAAAATTCCACTGGAGAGAGAGGACGATTTAATAACTTTTCAAATTCCCCATAAATATTTTCTAAACATTCGTTTATTTGCTTAGATTTTTGTGTTTCTTGTTCTTTATTTAAAGATAACTGAAATTCACGGTAAAGTTTTTGCTTTAATGGGTCTAAGGAAGTAATAGTTTTATTACCTTGTGAAATATATTCAATAAATCCTCTAGTTAATAAATTAGCTAAAATTTGGTCGATAGACTTCACATCAAGAGTCATTTTTAAAGACAATAAATCAGCATTAATAAATGGATTGCCTTGTCCAATTAAATGGTCAATCATGAAAATAGTCGCGACTTCTTCTTCACGAATATTTAATTTTTTATAATTCTCTAATAAGAGAAAACGGAAATCGATTGCTTCAGTTACCATGTGTTACTACTCTATCACATCTAAAAGATGTTTGATATTAAATTCAGTAAATAAATAAGTTACTTTTTCGGAATGTATATTTTTAATTTTATGGATTTCTTGTTTTACTTTATCAAATGTTAGTTTATCAATTAATGAAATATTCTTTTTAATTGCCTTATTTAGTTCAAGATCAATGTTAAAATCTAAATCAATAGCAAATCTAATTGCCCGTATGATTCTTAAAGGATCTTCTTTAATTCGTTTATCAGGATTACCAATCATCTTGATAACTTTGTGGCTTAAATCATCTTTCCCATTTACATAATCTAAAACATGAAAATGTTCATCCATATATAGGCCATTAATCGTAAAATCTCTTCTTTTTACATCTATCTTTAAATTAGATATAAATTTTACATCCAGAGGATGTCTACTATCTTTATAGTGTTTTTCTTTTCTTAATGTAGTTATATCAAATTTCACATCATTAATTTTATATTTCACACTGCCAAAACGGGCAAAAGTAAAATCTGCCCCTTTTAAAAATAATTTCATTTGGTCAGGTGTTGCATTAGTGACTAAGTCCATATCTGTTAAAGGAATATTTAAAAGATAGTCTCTTACCGATCCTCCAACTAAATAAAGAGAATAACCACAACTATGAAAAATATCTTGTAAGTTAATAAACTCTTCTAACTTTTTATCCATATTTAATAGAGATTAATCTCTAATTAAGTTTTTCTTTAAGTTCTTTAGCTACTCTAAAAGTAATGGTTTTTTTACTTTTAATAACTAAGCGTTCATGCGTTTTAGGGTTTGTGCCTTCACGTTCTTTTGTCACTTTAGGTGTAAAAACACCAAAGTTAGTAATATTTACTTCTGTTCCTTCAATTAATGCTTTCTCAACTGTCGCAACATAGTGATCAATTGCTGCTTTTGCATCTTTCTTTGATAAGTGGGCTTTCTCTGCCACAATATCAATAATTTCTAATTTGTTTAATTTCTTCATATACTCGATCTCCTTATTTTTCGCCCCTTCGGCGGAGTAATAAATTAATTGGTGTTCCTTCAAAATTAAATGTTTCTCTTAATCTGTTTTCAATATACCTTAAATAGCTAAAATGCATCCAGTTTGGTTCATTTACAAATAATAAAAAGGTTGGAGGCGCTGAAGCTACTTGGTTGGCATAATATATTTTGCATCTCCCACCATTAAAGTCAGGTGTTTGATTCATCATTTGTGCGTCTTGTAAAACATCATTTAATAAACTTGTTTTAATTCTTGTATGATATGCTTCATGGACCATTTCTAATGCTTCAAAGACAGTGTTAATTCTTTGTTTTGTTTTTGCAGAGACAAAGCATATTGGAGCATAGTCCAAAAACTTATATTCTTGTCTAATCCATTTAGTCATCTCACTGGTGGTGTTCACTTGTTTATCGACAATATCATATTTATTCACCACAATAATAATAGCTTTATGCAAATCAGTCGCATAACTAATAACATGTTTATCTTGTTCAGTAATGCCTTCATGACCATCAAGGACTAATAAGACAATTTCACTTCTTTCAATCGCTTTTAATGCACGAATTGCAGAGTATTTATCGATTGATTCATAGATTTTACCACGTTTTTTAAGACCGGCTGTATCAATGACAACATAACTTTTATCGCCTTTAACAAAAGGTGTATCAATAGAATCACGAGTCGTACCAGAGATGTCACTCACAATAACTCTTTCTTGATTTAACAAGGCATTCACTAAGGAAGATTTACCAACATTTGGTCTACCCACTAAACAAAAAGTAATCTTTTCTTCGTCAATATCGTCCGCACTATTAGGAAGTACTTTACAAATTTCATTTAAAAGGTCACCAATACCAATACCGTGTGCACCAGAAACTACATGTGGTTCACCTAAACCTAAACCATAGAATTCTTGTGCGTCACTAGCGTGTGCCCCTTCATCAATTTTATTAACCGCTAAAATGATTGGTTTATTTACCTTGTATAGCATTCTTGCTACTACACGGTCATCAGCAGTGATACCAACTTGACCATCAACCACAAAGACAATGATATCTGCTTCATCAATTGCAATTTCAACTTGTGCTCTAATTTGTTCTTGGAATGGCTTATTAGCAACTTCAATTCCGCCTGTATCAATTAAGGAAAAAGAATGGCCAAGCCAATCCACATGACCATATAAACGATCGCGAGTAATTCCGGCTTCGTCATCCACTATCGCGTGGCGTTCACCAATCATACGATTAAAAATCGTTGATTTACCAACGTTAGGAGAGCCAACAATTGCAACAATTCCTTTAGGCATTATTTTTCTCCGCTAATTTTTTATCAATTATTTCAATAATTGCATTAACAACTTCTTCAACACTCATAAAAGATGTATCTAATAAAATACTATCTGGAGCAGGTTTTAAAGGTGCAAAATCACGATGTGAATCAATATAATCTCTTTTTCTCACATCTGCTTCAATTTCTTCTAATGTGCATTGAATGCCTTTAGAAATATTTTCTTCATAACGACGAACTGCACGAGTTTCAACACTGGCAATTTGATAAATTTTTACATCTGCATTTGGTAAAACATAAGTACCAATATCTCTACCATCCATAATCACAGAATGCTTTGCTGCCATTAATCTTTGTTGATCAACAAGGTTTAATCTAATTGCTTTATAAGAAGCAATATATGAAACATTACCAGAGACTAATGGTTCACGAATTTCTTTTGTGACATCAATGTCATTGCATAAAACAATATGACCTGGTCTTAATTTAATATGAACTTCAGGAATAACTGCACAACAAGCTTCTTCGTTTTGACAATCAATACCTTTAGAAAGACAGTACCAAGTAAATGCACGATACATCGCGCCTGTATCAATATAGGTGTATCCTTTAATTTCCGCGATTCTTTTCGCCACAGTAGATTTACCAGCAGCGGCTGGTCCATCAATAGCAATTGCAATATTCATAAGTTACCTCCAAATAAGCACGATAAGAATAACAATGCCAGCAAGAGCAACTGCAATTCCTAAGCCAATTAAAATATATTTCAAAATACGTTTAATCTTTTGTTTTTTAATAAAAACAGCTTCAGCGTCATCCTTTTGAAGGGTTTTAATAACCTCATCCATTGGGAGAGTGGAAGTTGTCTTACGATTATCTTGATTAGTTTCCTTGGTTTCTTGTGGGGTTTCTAAAAT
>CAVEYA010000037.1:0-13026 GCA_963619935.1 bacterium
GTATTATCTCACTTCAAGGTGTAAACAAAACTTTCGACGGTGTGACTGTCGTTGATAACTTTAACCTTGATATTACTAAGGGTGAATTCGTTACCTTTTTAGGTCCTTCTGGATGTGGCAAAACGACAACTTTACGTATGATTGCCGGTTTTGAAACGCCTACAAGTGGCAAGATTTTATTAAATGGTGAGGATATTACTAAAATTCCTCCATATAAAAGACCAATTAACACTGTTTTCCAACGTTACGCATTATTTCCTTATTTAGATGTATATGATAATGTAGCCTTTGGTTTAAAGATTAAAAAGATTCCTTACACAAAAGTTGATAAACATGGTAAGGAAGTTACTAAACTAAGACACTTAACTAATAAAGAAATTGACGCAAAGGTCGCAAGAGCTTTAAAAATAGTGGACTTAGAAGAATTAGAAGATAGAGATATCTCTACTCTTTCTGGTGGTCAACAACAACGTGTCGCGATTGCTCGTGCGATTGTTAATGAACCAGAAATATTATTACTTGATGAGCCATTAGGCGCACTTGATTTAAAGATGCGCAAAGAAATGCAACTTGAACTTAAAGATATGCATAAAAAATTAGGCATTACCTTCATTTATGTTACTCATGACCAAGAAGAAGCATTAACCATGTCAGACACAATTGTGGTTATGAAGTCCGGTGAAATCCAACAAGTTGGTTCTCCAATGGATATTTATAATGAACCTGTAAATGCTTATGTTGCTAACTTTATTGGCGAATCCAATATTTATAACGCCACTATGGTGGGTAAAAAGAAAGTTAGATTCTTAAATCATGTTTTTAACTGCGTAGATGATTTCCCACTTAATGAAAAAGTGGATGTTGTCATTAGACCAGAAGATGTCGAATTAGCAAAAATTAAAGGTGAAGCTAAAGAAGGCAAACTAGTTGGTAAAATCGTTAATAAAGTATTTAAAGGCGTGCATTTTGAATATGTCATCATGGTGGGCAAAAATGAAATTGTGGCCCAGGACACTAAAAATAGAGAAGTTAATGATATTGTCTCTGTTGATGTTGATCCAACTAATATTCAAATCATGAAGAAAGAATTAACGAAGAATATTTATCCAACTGCTTGGATTAATAATAAGAACCAAGTGGTTATTGGCGAAGATGCTTTTAAATGTGATGTAACACAATTATTAAAAGGTTCATCTTTAGATGATGAAGGATATTTAGTAGGACCAGATGGCAAAAAATATGATTTAAACGACGCAGATGTGATTGCGGAAATCGATTTAAATAAAATTGAAATTACCGATGGTTATGATAATGGTGATGCGAATGGTATTGTAGTAGACACAGTTTATAAAGGTGACCATTACTCTGTGATGGTAAGAACAGAAGAAGAGGAAGATTTTATCTTAGACACTGTTTATACCTATAACGTTAACGATATGGTTTCTGTTTCTGTAAAAGCAGAAAATATTAAACTCACTTTGAAAGGTGATATTAAGAAATATGTCAAAGAAGATTAAGAATCATAAAAGAAACTTTTTCATGTTTCAAAGAAAATATCTCTGCATTCCATATGCCTTGTTTTTAATTCTCTTTGTGATTGTGCCAATTTTAATTATTGTGGTCTATGCATTCACAGATGACAAAGGTATATCTTTTAATGCTTTTATCAACTTTTTTACTACACCTTCTAAATTAAATGTTTTATTCGTATCGTTATTTATTGCTTTGCAAACCACAATTATCTGCTTATTAATTGGCTATCCATTAGCCTATTTCTTAGCGGATAAGAAGGTAAATAAGAACGCAGTCCTTGTGACATTATTTATCGCTCCAATGTGGATTAACTTTGTGTTAAGAACATGGGCCACAAGAGATGTTTTAAGCGCAATAGGGATCAATGGTGGTGATTATCCATACACCGCAACATTGATTGGTATGGTGCAAAACTATTTACCTTTTGTGATTTTACCTTTATACACGACAATGCTTAAACTCGATAAGAGCCAAATTGAAGCTGCGGCTGATTTAGGCGCTAATCCGAGCCAAGTATTCTTTAAGAGTATCTTACCTCAAACAGTGCCTGGTATTATTTCTGCTTGTTTAATGACTTTTATGCCAACTATGTCATCCTATGTCATTAGTGATATCTTTTCCGAAGGAAAGATTACAATCTTTGGTAAATTCATTGAATTAGAATTTGATAATTCCTTATGGCATGACGGCTCCTTTATGGCGTTAATTATGTTAATAATCATTGGTCTAACAATGTTCTTAACAAAAAATAATGATAAAGAAGAGAAAAGAGGACAAAACTTATGAGAAAAGGCCTCTTTAAGAAAATCTTTGGTCAAACCTATATATGGTTAGTCATGTTATTAATGTACTTACCGATTTTAGTGCTAATTGCTTATTCTTTCTCGAATGGTTTAATTGGTGGTAAATTCAATTTCACTTGGGATTTATATATCAAGTTATTTAAAAATAAAGAGATTATGATTGCCTTAGGCAACACAATCTTGATTGCGATTATTTCCGCAGTTGTTTCTACTGTTTTAGGGACAATGGGGGCAATTGGTGCTTTCTATAGCAAAGCCAAAATGCGTAAGACTATTGATATGGCGACACAAATACCAGTTGTTAACGCTGAAATAGTGGTAGCCTTCTCTTTAACTGTGATGTTTGTCTTTATTGGAGAAAAGATTTTCCATCATAATGCTTTCTCTTTTTGGACATTATTGATTGGTCACGTATCTTTATCTCTTCCATTTGTCTACATTAATGTTAAACCTAAATTGCAACAAATGGATCCTTCATTATATGAAGCAGCGATTGATTTAGGTGCTTCTCCAAGATTAGCTTTAAGAAAAGTTATTATTCCAGAATTGTTACCTGGTGTATTAAGCGGTTTCTTATTAGCGATTACTTTATCTTTAGATGATTTTATTATCACTAGATTCACCAGTGGACCTGGTTTATTAAGCGGCACAGAAAAGATTGTTACTTTATCTACTTATATCCAAGATAGAATCAGAAGAAAAGGTGTGCCTAACGAAATGCGTGCTTTAACTGCGATTATCTTTGTCTTAGTGGTTATTGCAGTGATATGCGTCACGATTTATCGTGTTAAACAATCTAAACACGTTAAAGTGAGAAAGGGGAGAGAAGCTTAATATGAAGAAAAAGATTATTCCTGTGATCAGTGTTTTAACTTTAAGTTTAGTCACTCCTTTAGCAGTCTCTACAACATCTATTTCTGAAGTCAAAGCCGAAGAAGTAGTTAATGACCAAGTCACTTTAAGAGTCAAGAACATGGGTGACTATATCTATGTTCATGAAGAAGATGGTGACGCTCCTGATTTAATTCACCAATTTGAAAGTTGGATGAAAGAAAACACCAAGTATAAGAATGTCAAAGTAGCGTATGAAACAACAGACACAAACGAGACATTATTAACCGAATTACAAACTGGTAAAGCGGCCTATGATTTAATATGCCCAAGCGATTACATGATTCAAAAGATGATTCGTGAGGATTTAATTGAAAAATTAGATGCTTCCTATCGCGATGAAGTTTTAAGTGATTATGATACTTATGCTTCTACCTATGTCCGTAGTCAATTAGATAACATTACTTCCACTGATGTGAATGGTAACACAGTCACATTAGGTGAATATGCAGTTGGCTATATGTGGGGCACCTTAGGTTTATTATTTAATCCTACCTATGGTAATTATGATACCGCTCAATTAATTAAAGACATGGAATCCTGGGAAGTTTTATGGAACAGTGACTATGCAGGAACAATATCGATTAAAGATAGTATGCGTGATACTTACGCCGCAGTTTTGATGCGTGTTTATAAAGATGAATTAAATCAATATCGTTCTTGGTATTTAGCAGGAGTGGATGATGAAGGCAATGCTTATACATCTACTGACTATACTGCATCTATTCAATCTGTTTTTGATCGAGTAAGTGATGACGATATTAAATTAGTAAAAGAAAATCTTGATGATTTAAAAGGCAATATCTTTGGTCTTGAAGTCGATAGTGGCAAGATGGACATTGTCCAAGAAAGAATTGGTATTAACCTTGCTTGGAGTGGTGACGCAGTTTACTCTATGGAATTAGGTAGTGACAATGATATTGATTTACTTTATTCCATTCCATTAGAAGGCAGTAACATCTGGTTTGATGGCTGGGTGATGCCAAAAGTGGCCCGTAGCGAGGCGCAAAGAGAGGTAGCTTATTATTTCCTTAACTTTATCTCTATGCCAGAGAATGCGGCGCAAAACATGGATTATACGGGATATTCTAGCTTCATCGGTGGTGATGATATTCTTTCTTTAGTCCAAGAATGGTACGATATCCGTTATTCTATTGCGGAAGAAGAAAATATTGATATTAGTGAAGTATCAATTGACCCAAGTTGGGAACAAGTGGATTTAAATTACATCTTTAATCCTGATTTCGGCACATCTATTTATGTGCAAAATACTGATTACATTTTTTATACAGATGAATACTTCTATAGTCTTACTGATGATAGTGGTGAATCTTATTCTAATTTGGCAGTAGGTGGAGATTTCTTTTGTCAATATCCAGACTTTGAAACATTGGTAAGATGTGCAGTCATGAAAGACTATGGCAAACAAAATGAAGCAGTGGTGGCAATGTGGGAGAAGTTTAAAACTTCTAGTATGCCAACCTGGGCAATTATCTTATTAGCAATTGAAGTAGCCTTAATGGCAGGTTTATTCCTTTTCTTTGTTATCTCTAAACACTTAAAACTTAAGCTTAGAGCTAAACGCAAAGCGGAAAAACAAAAGTAATTGCTAAAATTCGTAATTTTATTACTTGATACTAGAAAAATAGCAGTGCTATAATACTTAACGCTGCACAATGGTTCTTTAGCCAAGTTGGTAAGGCAATTGACTGCAACTCAATGATCGCTGGTTCGAATCCGGCAAGAACCTCCAGCGTTTATTCACTGCCGATGATTCGAATAATTAACGGCAAAATAAAATACATATGCGCCTCTAGCTCAACTGGATAGAGTGTCAGACTACGAATCTGGAGGTTACGAGTTCGATTCTTGTGAGGCGCGCCATTATCGGGACGTAGCGTAGCTTGGTATCGCGTCAGTTTTGGGAACTGAAGGTCGCAGGTTCAAATCCTGTCGTCCCGACCATTATGAAGAATAAGCATTTCGAAAGAGGTGCTTTTTATTTATTAAAAACGCTACAATTTATTTAATATTAATTGATAAAAAAGCGAAATATTGAGGTTATAAAATGCAAAAGCAAAAAATTGTTTTAAATTATTCTACTGGTGGTTTTGGACCAATAGATGATGCTTACAGTGAAACTCTTACAATTACTGAAAAGTCTATTTAATATGACTTTAACTGGGAGATTAACAAAGAAGAAATGCCACTTCCAATGGAAAATTACGGCTTTTATGTAAACCATAATTTACATTTAGAATCAAAAATCCATTTAATAAAAATAACAGAATTTTACTTGATGAACTTGTTGATATATTAAAAAGATTATCCGTTATAGGAAATATTAATTTTTTTGATGAGGACATTCTTAACTATAGTTATATATATAAAGGTGAAACCATTATACGTAAGGCATTTTGGAATGAGCGTGATGAAATAAAAAAGGAAATCAATCATTGGCTACAAAAATTAATGCCTGATGGTTTAGTTATGCCTAATTTTTTAAAAAAATCAATTTTATAGATTAAGATATGTGAAAATATTTTTTGATCATAAGGTTTTTATGAAGCTAAAGACGATATAAATACGTTGATGTTGTAATTTTCGCACGCACATTATGAAAAGCTTCTACTATTAATTTTTATTATTTATTCGATTAGTAGTTAATGAGAGTAATGTTTTTAACATTGATTTCCATTTAAATAAGAATGGTGGTTGTAATGTTTCAATTTGTCATAATATTGGGATAGTTAAACCAAAAATTATTAATATTAGTTGTATCTATTGTAATTTCTAATAACCCAAATCATTGGTAAATTAACGGTTGATAATACCTCTATATATAACTACCGCGATATCACAGAAGAATATATTCGTGAATTTAATAACACTACAATTAATGCTGCTGAGTATGATAGTTCATTAGATAGATATAATAAATCGCTTTTAAGTAAGAAAATCTCCTTAACGGATGACCCTAATATAAGTATGTAATCTATTAAGATATACCTTAATTTTTTATTATTTTTGGTATTTTCTTATTGTATTTATTTATAAAATCATATATATTTCTAAATGCGCATAAAAGCGCAGACTAGGTAATGGGTCTATAGCTCAGTTGGGAGAGCACCTGATTTGCATTCAGGGGGTCGAGAGTTCGAGTCTCTTTAGATCCACCAATTACTTGGCTGGATAGCTCAGTTGGCTAGAGCATTCGGTTCATACCCGGGCGGTCGAGGGTTCGAGTCCCCCTCCAGCTACCAATCTTATAAATGACAGCTTAAATGCTGTTTTTTTATTTCTTTATTATTTTTTGCTCAATTCCTAACACAATTTTGTACAATATATACGAGGTATCAATATGTCACAACACGAATTATCTAAAGGTCGTCTTTTAGACGAAGAAGGAAATCTTAATGAAGCTGGTTTTGCTTATAAACTAGTTAAAGAATATAACCGTAAAGATATCAAAGGACTCAAAACCCGTATTAAAGAGTGGGATTACTATTATATTGGTGATCAGAATTACGGAATTGCTTTAACAATTGATGATAATTCCTATATGGGTTTAGTGTCTGTTTCTGTTCTTGATTTTAATAATAAAAAAGATGTTACAAAATCAATTATGTATTGGTTTACCTTTGGCAGTGTGAACTTACCAAGTAGCAGTGAAGATGGTGATGTCTTTAAAAGTGGCAAAAACTATTCCATGTATTTTCAAAATAAACATGGTGTCCGTCGTTTAATTTGCTCAATGAAGAATGTTGTTAAAGGTCAAGATTTTGAGTGCGATATTTCTTTAAAAGAAACTAGTCCATATTCCATGGTAATTGCGACACCTTTTAACAAAAAAAGACATTTTTACTATAACCAAAAGATTAATTTATTAAAGGCAAATGGTTATTTTAAATTTGGTGATTTATCTTATCAATTTAATAAAGACGCTTATGGTGGCTTAGACTGGGGTAGAGGAGTATGGACTTATTCTAATACCTGGTATTGGTCTTCTTTAAACGGTGTTTATAATAATCACCGTATTGCGTTTAATTTAGGATATGGCTTTGGGGATACTTCTCACGCCACAGAGAATATGCTATTCGTGGATGATAAAGCTTATAAATTGGATGATGTAGTCTTTAATATTCCAAAGAATAAAAAGAATAAAGATGATTATCTATCTCCTTGGTCTATAACTAGTAAAACTGGAGATATTAATCTTATATTTACTCCTATATTAGATAGAAAGAGCAATACGAACGCATTAGTGATTCAAAGTGATCAACATCAAGTATTTGGTCGTTTCTCTGGTTATTTCCTTGTTAACGGGGAGAAAATAGAATTTAATAATCTTATCGGTTTTGCTGAAAAAGTAAAAAACCGTTGGTAGATAGAAATTAGCACTTATCGGTGCTTTTTTCTTTTGCTTTTTAATATTCGTTATTTGCCCTTTCCGGGTATATAAATTAAAAAAATCGCAAAAACAGTACCCGAAAGAAGGGGGTTTCACATCTAATCAAAAAATAATGAGCATTAAAAAAGGCACCTTTCAGTGCCTCATTTTTTATTGTTCAATGAATGCTTTACCAAGCGCGTTTGTTTCAGCGTAGAAACCCATTCCGGTTGGCTCTCCTTCATCATTAAGGAATTTACAAATTGTGGCAGTAGCAAAATCCATTCCGTCTTCAGTGTAACTCCAATTAGAGAAGGTGATGACATTGCTACTAATTGTCCATTTGAAGGTATCACTGTATGAGTTACCGCTGCTGGCATCATATTGAACTCTTGTGCCAGTGCCATCAGCATTGAATGTCATAGTAAAGGAGTAATTATAAATTTTAATTGCATCATATAAGAAGGTATGACCTTGGATATAAGCACTGTAATCAGTGGTGTCACTTAAGACATAGAAATTTTTTGTTTTGCTAATTTCTGGTGTGGCAATAGAAGTGACTGTAATAGAAGCTTTACCTTCTTTCAATGTAGTAATGACTAAGTCATTATTTTCATCAACAGTGACTGTTAAAACTGATTCGTCGCTACTAGTAGCAGTAATTGCATCAGAAGCTTTCTTTGGCGAAACAGAGATATCCCAATTATAGGTATTACCGGCGATTAATGAAGAATTATAATAAGGATTAAGTTTTGCATCAAAAGAGATAGATTCCACCTTTGCGTCAGTAATAGTGACATCGACACCTTTTTTGACATAGGTATAGACACCATCAACTTTTTCATAATAGCCAAAGTATAAAGTTGTTTGTCCGGTGGCTAAGATATGGAATTTGCCGTCATCGGTTAATTCAACTACTTCTGTATTAGAAGAAGAAACAGGAGTAATTTCCACATCAACAGCTTTCTTTGGTGAATATGTTTTAGCGTAGCCAAAGATATATGAACAGTTAGCAGGAATTGCGGAGGCATCCACATTAACGTCATCAAAATTACTATTTCTTGCTAATAAACCAATTTCTGTGACTTTCGATAAGAAATAGTTATCTGGATTTAAGATATCGCTATCTTTTTCTGCTTTTTGCTCTTCATAGGTGATAACGCCTTCATATGCTGTTTTGGAAACATATTGATCGTTTTCATCGATATTACTTTTGTATGTGACTGTATAATCACAATCAAATCTTAAAAGAATTGCTTTTTCTTTATCTACGATATATTCCACATCGATTGATTCTTCGACAGTGTTATTTAAATCCCCATCATAAGAATATGAAGCGTTTAATGTATAACTAAACTCTTCTTCAATCTCATCATAAGTAACAGTCATTGTAGTTAATCCTAATTGTGTTAAATAAACATTGCTAACAACACAATAGGATAAGAAGTTATTTAATGTACCTGCGCTATTTGCACTGGTTTCTTTAGCTATGTTACTAGATAAGACATATTGGCTTTCACTTAGCCCAGCTTGTTCCGCTTCTTCTTTGCTATTGATAATGAATTTTTTAGAAACGCTATCCTTATATGAATTTGTTGGTGTGTCATCATTTTCAAAATCTTTGACACTTGTGAGCATATTATATTCATAGACTTGACCATCTAAATTGTATTTATCAGTGGTTTTGGTCTTAATGGTCTTATAAGTAGTGGAGAATGTTTCTACATCATCTACTTTACGAGTAAATGTTCCTTTAGAAGAACTAGTTTCATCAATATATTGTGTAAATGTTTCATTAGTCTCATCCACAATTGAACCGGATTGAGATGTTGTTTTTAAAGAGATGGATGAAGCATATTTAGCTTCTGCTTCTTTTAATGCATCAATTTGATAATAAGCATTTTCAAATGTGATTGGTGTGACATCAGGCGTCCATTTCTTTCCGTTTTGGCAACCTCCTAATAATAGAGAGGCAAAGGCGATTGATATAACGAGTATTTTTTGTTTTTTCATAGTTTATTCCTCTTAATAATTAAATATCTTATTTTTAATAAGGGTCAATTTCAAGAAATATGATGATTTTTACTATATTTAAGAATAAAATATAAGGCATTATGAAAAAGATTTTATTATTTTTAAGTTCTCTATCCTTAATCTTGGTAGGCTGCAATAGTGCTTCTAAAAAGGATGATGATTCCAAAGAGGACACCAAAGTAGTGATGGACACTAATCTTGTTGGTAATTGGTATATTAATAGCTCCTCTACTGGAACAGTAGGAATTAATTTACCATTTACTGTTTATAGTAACGAAACAGTGTCTTTTGGTGGTCAAATTTTTACCCTTAAAGGTAATTATAGTAATTACACAAGTGTGTTCCAATTTGTTTATGGTGATTACTATGTAATGCTTGAATACGATTACACTGCGTCTGCACCAGAACTAAACTATGCATATCAACATGGTGACGCTAGTAGTGAAAATTATGAATATGATTTTGGTTATGCCACTCATAACGAAATCAGCACTTATGATTATGTTGGTAGTGAATGGCCAATGAGTAAAATAAATGCTTATTTAGGCACAACTGGGAATCTTCCAGCTATTGAATCAGATACCTATTATCTCGATTTATTTAAATCTTCTTTATATAACTGCGAAAGTGCGGATATTGAAGTGAGAAATTGCACTTTAGAAAAGACAAATTTATATATTCAATTTTTGATGAATAGTGGTTATACCTTTTCTACCTTTGACTCTTCTAAAATGAAAAGTAATACATTCTATGTTGGCCAAGACCTGACTGGTGTTTATACATTAAGAATCAATTGTATGAGTAGTGATAATGGTTATGACACTCATATATTTGTTTACAAATATAATGAAAATATTAAGAGCTAATTGATTATGAAAAAAAGATACATTTTATTATTACCATTATTATTAATTACATCTGCGTGTAATAAAAAATCTTCAACAACACCTGTGGATGAGGAAACTTTATTTAATAACTTTGAAACACAATTAAGAAGTTTAGAAGGCCATGTTGTGAGTAGTCAAACTTCTTTAACTAGAAAAGATGTTTATAGTTCTATCAGTACAGTGATGAAAGATGAAAGCACAAAAACTAGATATACCTATAATGATTCTTATTTAGTAGAAACAAAAGGGAACGCTGCAATTATGGATGATGATGGTGTAACCGTTACTTCTTCTAGTGCGTACACTATACAAATCACAAATGACAGCGAATATTTTTATAAAGTAATAAAGTATGATGAAACTGGGTGGGGTGATTCCACTGATAAGGTAGCGTACACTGATGCAGGTGTTGCTCTTAACTATAATATTGGTTTTGCTCAAGATGACATTACTAATATTGATGCAATGAAGCAAATGAAAGACTCTTTAAAATATGATTATTCATATACTAATTTTGAAGGCGTCATCGAAGATAATAAACTTCATTATACCTACACTGTTAATTTTTATACCATCTATGATGGTGGTGTGAAAGCTAAGAGCCAATCTATTGCTTATGATAATACATTAACTATTGAGAATAATGTTGTTACAAAACTAGAACAAAAATATTCCAATATTCTCTATTATAGTGAACAAGCTGTTAACAAGGTCTATGTTAATAGCACTGTTACGTACACTCAAGGACAATACACAAAATTTACTGGTACAGTATTACCTCACTAATTTTAATTAGAATTTATAATAAGTTTTTGCATTTTTATTGTAATTAAAAATGTTTTTATATATACTTTTTTCATTCTTATTTAAAAAGTGGGTGAATAGGATCCCACTAGAAAGAAGGTACAATATATGAATAAGAAATTATTAGTCTTATTCGCCGCGACAACTCTTGCACTTACAGGTTGTAACACTAATAGCGGTAGTAAAGACGATGGGACAAACCCTGATAAGCCTGTTGAAGTAGACACAAAAAAAGCTATTTCTTTTGAAGGAAATGATTTAGCTTTTGCGACAGGTTTACCTGAAAAAGCTGATAAAGATGAAACTGTTTCATTTAAAGTTTTAGCCTTATCAGGATATGAAATCACAGATGTTACTGTTACCGACGCAAATGATGCTGAAGTCACATTATCTGGTAACGTTAACGAAGGATTCTCATTCACTATGCCAGATAGCGAAGTAAAAATTAAAGCTTCTGCTCAAGGTGCATATTTCCATGTCTCTTTAGCAGACAAAGACAAAGTCGTTGTCACTCCACAAAAGTATGAATCTGGCGTCAAAGATGTAGCTGATTTTATTGGAGGCTTTATCGTTAATGGAAATGATAAAGTTCAAACAGGCGATTATGTTTATGCACGTGCAGGACAAGAAGTTTCTGTGCTTGTAAACAATGTTGGCTTTGCTAACGATGTTAAAGTTTTAGTTAATGGTGCAGAAGCCACTAAACAAAACTACATTATTTATAATGAAGCTGCCGCTGGTGAAGAAGCTACTGTTCAAGCTGAATACAATGCTTATACATTCATTATGCCAAATACCAATGCGGATATTGATGTTACTGCTGTTGAAAAAACCATTAAGGTAGTGGCAGAAGAAAATGATAAACTCACAACTTCTGTTTATAAATTAGTAGATGGCGAAAAAGTTGAATCCAATGACTTCTATGTTGGTGAAACAGCTTATGTCGATGTTACCGTTAAATCTGAATATGCTAGTAACTATATGCTCAAATCCACAAATTACAAATATAGCTATTATTCAGGATACTCAATGAAAGAAAACAGCAGTGATTATGGAGCAACAGAAGTAGAAGCAGGAAAAACATATTCTTGTGATGTTAAATCATTTACTGCTTACTCCACAGATATTACACTTACCTTCCAAGTACAAGAACTTAAATATGCTGGTAAAGAATTTGTTGGATCATACTATGGTAAAGAATTCTATAGCACTAAATTCCCTGATTATTATACTTCAAATATGACTATTGATGCTGCTGGTAACGTTGCGCTCAAAGGTTCTTATAGCACAACTAAATTAACTCTTGACAGCACAAAAGTTGATGAAACTAATAAAACTTTAGGTACTTTAAATTCTTCAAATAAAGCTGAACGTACTATTCACTATGATGGTCGATTAGCATGGGCGTCATACAATAATTATGATAAAACTGAAGAAACAGATGTCTATTGTTTCGTTAAAGATGTTACAAACTGGGATAACATCACTCTTACTAAAAATAGCGATGCTAGTATGGCTAATGGTAAACTTGCATTCGTTGTGCTTACTGATAGTACAACTAATGAAGTGATTGGTAACTTCCTCAAAGTTGACGCTGTAATTTACCTCAATGTTACCTTAAAGGATGGCGAAACAGTATTAGCTCCAACTGATGTTACTGTTGCGTCTAACTTTGATGTCTATA
>CAVEYA010000037.1:13324-15918 GCA_963619935.1 bacterium
AAAACCGATAGGGGATGAAAGTCCCGCTAGAGTTCGAATCTCTAATTCTCCGCCATTTCGATTATTAAGTGTGATTTAAATTCACACTTTTTTTATTGGTTATTTATGCTAAATCTTGCTTCTTATAAAATAAAATGCCCAGTTTATCTGGACATTTTTTAAAAATAATTTAATCAGTGAAGAAAATTATAATTGTTATAAAAAATCATCTCTTGCTTATTTTACGCTGCTTCTTGATTCTTTCTTTTGCTGTCTACAAGCTTTCTAACACCATAGCATATACTCCAAGTGAGAGAAGAAATGCCAAAGAATCCGCTTATGTAGATTAGTATAAAGACAGGGTATGGAACATTAGGTTGAATAAGATTTAAGATTGGAATTGATGTTAGATTATGATTTGAAATAAAGAAGAAATCAGCTGAATCCCCAATACTTTCAGCATGAGCTTTAATAAAATAACCATACATAGTAGTGGTGTCACATTCACTCACAGGCTTGACGTTTAAAATGTTATTATCAAAAGATAAACAGTAATCAGTTCCATCTATATTCATTACAAAAATAGCGTATTCTGAAGTGATATAGTGCCAGTTCCAATGATTTGTTTGTGTGTCCACTAAAGTAAGTTCTTTATCATCATTTATTTCAATATATTTATTGTTACCATTTTCATCAATATAGACGAGTGTGTAATTAGAATATGTATCATCCCAATCAGGATAGCCAATGTAGAAAGTTATACTTTCTTCATATTTTGTAGTCACACTAAAAGTGCCATTTTCTTCTTTGATAAAATGATATTCATCATCTTTTTGATAACCATAGCATAAAAAATCATAAGATGCTGGATTTGTTTCAAGGGTAAAACTTGGAGTTTGTCTCGGTTCTAAATAGGCATGGTATGAAAGTTCATTAAAGCCAACGGCTAATAAAGAACAACCAATAAAGATTAAAAATGGTGGAATAACTTCTTTTTTAAAGGATTTACCATATCCTTTCGCGAATATTAAATAAACCGCCATAGTGACTAGCATTGTGTGCCAATACATTGTTTGAAAAGAAATATAGATTAGTGTTGTTTCTAACGTAATTGGATATAGCATCGCGCATAAACCACCAACAATGCCATAGAAAGATAAGAATGTATAACAAGCATTTTTAATCTTTTCTTTTTTTACTAACGCTCCAATAAAGGCGATAAATAAAGGAACTGAGCAAAAAGAGAAAGGAAGAACATCAATGCGGAAGTAGTGGTAGTAACTACATTGATACATAATTTGTTTTAATATTTCAGTAATAAAAAGAGTGATATCAATGATAAGGATAGTTCTATCAATTACTTTTGGATCTTTAAATCTTTTTGCATAGAAATAAGCACCAACGCATAAACCGACCATAATTATTAGCCAGATGATATGGAAATAACTATACATTCCTGGGCCGTAGTGATTGCTAGTGTTCCACTCCCAAGTCATAAAACCAGTTAACATAATTAATTTTCTCCTTTATAAATAGAAGCAATATTTTCACCAAAAAGATGGCCTAGTTTAATTTCCGATAAGGCATCATAGTGTCCTAAATCTGGATTATCATACGGTTCATTCAATGTTGTTAAACCATTATCAATTGTAGAAAAATATAAATTTAATGGTGATAAATGGGATATTTTTTCTTTTGCCTCATTGACTTCTGGGTAAGTTGGTAAGCAATAAGGGGAATCAGAGATTCCAGCGTCGATAAAATATAAGCCTCTAGGATTTGTATATTCTTTTAAATCTTCACGAAGGTAAGAGATAAAATTCAGTTGATTTTTATAATATCTTTTTCCTTTATATTCAGTTGTGTCACTTTCACCTTGCATCCAACAAAAAGCATCTAATGAAACTTGGTAGTTTTTACTTTTTAAATAGTCTAATGCGTTCTTAAAAAAGAGCATTTCAGCTTCGTATATCTCTCCTCTTTGGTAATCCCATAACCAGTGATAGTTAAGTGAGTAACCTGACATACTGAATTTAAGAATATAAAATTCTTCTCCTGGTAAATTAGCAGTTAAATAATCTGCAATACCTACTTCTGGACCAAATTCTTCATCATAGGACCCGCATAATAAATCTGTTTTACGGAATTCTCCTTCTGAACATGTTCGATGGTTATCAATATTAAAATTAATTTTGATATTGTTGTATCCGTTTTCGTAACGGGCAAAGTCTTCCACAGTAGATTGATCTTTAAGATAAGAAGTTATAGAACAGCCTGTGCAATTAGATTGACCTGCTAAGATGATCACTTTAGCTTCTTTACCGTTACCATCTTCTAAACCAGAACAAGCTTCATAATTTGTGTCCATGCCGATAATGTAATCATCACGATTTTCTTTTTTATGGCATGCGCATAATGAACATATTGTTACCAAAGAAAAAGTAAACAACATATGTTTCACTTTGTGTGAAAATTTACAATTTGTTTTCATATTAAATTTTAGTTTTGTCGATAAAACGCCTTTCAAAAGAGCACCTATTATTATACACGAAATTTATTTTTATTGTTTTTTATCAAATTTTTACGTTAATTTTTTAATTAAACATAATAAAACT
>CAVEYA010000037.1:15964-23336 GCA_963619935.1 bacterium
GTGTTAATATCTTGTGTGAGGTTTTTATAAATGCCAGTTTGTCGTAATTGTGGTTCTCGTATTACAAAATTTAATAAAGATATATGCCCTATTTGCGGATGTAAGAATCCATTAGAAGGTGTTAGCAGTGAAACTATTGAAGTCACGCAAAAGGTTGAATTAGGCGATAATAGTTTTAAAGATTATAAGCCTTGCTTAAGAGTAGTGGTTTTTGTCTTATTTATCCTTGTAGGATGGACAGGTGCTGGATATTTTTATTTAAAACATAAAAAATTAGGCCTAATTTGGTTATTTGCTAACTTAGCCTTTATAGGCGGAATAGGCGCTTTATTCGCTTTTGCTATTAAGATGGGTGGAATTGGTTTTGCAGTATCCGCGAGCATTAGTTATTTAGCAAACATAGGTATTGGTTTATTTTACTTATTTAAAAACGATATCAAAGACGGAAACGGGGATTTTATTCACTAATGCAAAGATACTTTGCACAAGTGATTGATAAACAAGTAATACTTGATGATGGCGATGTCCATCATCTTTTACATGTAATGCGCGCACAGGTAGGAGACCAAATTGAAGTTGTTTTTAACAACCATTTATATTGCGCAACCATAAAGAATTGTTCTCCACTTTGCATTACTGTGGATTATGAAATTCCAACTGATTCAGAACTTCCTAAGGATGTTACTTTATTCTTTGCTCTGGCAAAAGGTGACAAAATTGATTT
This sequence comes from bacterium, assembly GCA_963619935.1. Taxonomy (GTDB): domain Bacteria; phylum Bacillota_I; class Bacilli_A; order RFN20; family CAG-826; genus RUG13091. The sequence goes on from CAVEYA010000037.1 coordinate 16,689, forward strand.
TGTTGTGCAAAAAGCGACAGAATTAGGAGTGAAAAGAATTGTTTTATTAAAAACACAAAGATGTGTCACTAAGTTTGATAACAAGGATATTGAACATAAATTAGAAAGATTTAAAAAGATCGCTAAAGAAGCGAGTGAACAATCACATCGTTTAGTGGTCCCTGAAATTATTGGAGTAGTGGATATTAAAAACATCCCTAATGAATTATTATCAGACAAGAATTTAATCGCGTATGAAAAAGAAGCAGGTAATACAACTAGCTTATATAAACAATTAGAAGGCGATTATGAATCGTTATCTATCTTTATTGGGCCTGAAGGTGGATTTTCCGAAGCGGAAATAGATTGTTTGACTAATAAATCGAATTTTGCCACAATCTCGCTTGGAAAGCGTATTTTAAGAACAGAAACCGCTGCGGTGTATGCTTTAAGTGTGATAGGATTTTATTTAGAGAAATAGTATGAGCATTTATAAAATTTTAGATAGTAAGAAAAAAGCGAGAAGAAATTTTGATTTTAGTGAAGAAACAAAATTCTTTTTAGCGCATCGTGCTTTATTAGGAAAATTCCCAAGACTGTCGAATCTTTACGATAGTGAAGAAAACGAATTTAATATTATTAGAGCAAATATTTTATTCCAAGGCTATCTCAATAAAGAGATGATTGAATTAGAAGCCAATAATATTGCCGAACATGGTGGACTTGACCACGCAAACTTTGTTTTAGCGTTAAAAGAAAGAATTGTTGGACAACCTTACTTTAAAGAAAACGATCAGAAAATCTATATTCCTTTCTTCTCTCGTGCGTTAAATGAAATTTATTTAAATGAACCGGAAAAATTATTAACTGAACCATATTCTGAATTGGCAAAAAGTTTTGAAGATTCTTGTATTGATCCTTTTGATACCTATGGAGCAGAATTGTTTAATTCTTATTTCACACGTTTAATTAAAGTTGGACAAAAAGGATCGGAAACAGCCTTTTTCCATTACGACACAAATACGATTTATTTTGTTACTAATCAAGGTAGACTCGACAATAAACTAGTCTTATTTGATAAGTATATCAAACGACCAGTTTACACTCATATGTTAGAAAGAATCACACCTGTGGTAAATGCTTATTTTAATAATCAAAGAGAAGAAATGATTAAAGCTTTATTAGATAATAGTCTAATCTCGGAAACAATGTATCAATTAATCATTGGTAAAAAATAGTATGACATTTAAAACTATCTCCCTTGGATGCAAGGTGAACTCTTATGAAATCAGCGCTTTAACTTCTTTGCTTTTAAAAAGAGGCTATTTAGTGTGTGAAGATAATAATCCTGATGTCGTGATTATTAATACTTGTTCCGTTACTGCTACTGCGGATCAAAAATCTCGACAACATATTCGTAAATTAATGAAGAATTATCCAAACGCAATATGTGTGGTGATGGGGTGTTATGCACAAGGAAATGTCGACTTTATTGATGAATATATCAAGCCACAAATCTTGATTGGTACATCTCATAGAGACGAAATACCAGAATTAATTGAACAATATCTTAAAGATAAAACCCCAATCACGAAAGTAGATAATAATCCAAGAAAGTTTGCTTATGAAGAAATAGCGGTTACTTCCTTTAGCGAAAATATTCGTGCTTATTTAAAGATTCAAGATGGTTGTGATAATTTTTGCTCTTATTGCTTAATCCCTTATCGCAGAGGAAAGATGAGAAGCAGAAATAAAGAAAATATTATTGAAGAAGCAAAATATTTAATTTCTCAAGGCTATCCAGAAATTGTTTTAACTGGTATTCATGTTGGTGGTTATGGGCAAGATTTAAAAGATTGTTCTTTTTCTTCTTTAGTGAAAGAGCTTTGTGCATTAGAAGGTATGGAAGGTTTACGCATTTCTTCTATTGAAGAAAGTGAAATTGATGAACAATTAATTAATTTAGTAAAAAATGAAAAATGCCTCGCTAAGCACTTACATATTCCATTACAAAGCGGTAGTGAATCTGTCCTTAAAAGAATGAATCGTAAATATAATAAAGAACAATTCTTAAATAAAATTAAACACATTAAAGAAGAAATTCCAGGAATTGCTTTATCGACAGATGTGATTGTGGGATTCCCTGGAGAAACTGTGGAAGAATTCCGTGAATCCTATGATTTTATTAAAGAATGTGGTTTTCATATGTTACATGTTTTTCCTTTCTCCGCTAGAGAAGGCACAGGTGCGTATTTAATGCCTAATCAAGTTGATCCAAAAGATAAAGCTATGCGCGTTAAGGTGTTAATGGATTTATCTCGTGAACTATGGGGTAACTATGTTAATCAATTCGTTAATCAAGAAGTAGAAGTATTAATTGAGAAATATGATGAAGAAAAGCAATGCAATATTGGCCACACAAACAACTATATTGATGTAAAAATACCAGGAAATAAGCAAAAAATAGGCTAGGCCAAAAAGTTAAAATAAAATTAGAGAAAAGTATGATTATATCTAAATAATTTCTATTTTTTTAGAACTTGACAAAATTAGTATTGCACTTTTTCCCTATATTTAATACAATTAAGCAGGTAAAAACGGAGGATAGATTATGGCAGTCCCACAAAGAAGAATTAGTAAAACCCGCAAAAGAATGAGACGTACACACTTCAAATTAAGTGTTTCCGGCTTAGTTACTTGCCCAAAATGCGGTGCAATGATTAAATCCCATCATGTTTGTCCAAAATGTGGCTATTATGATGGCAAAGTTGTTGTCAATAACGGCAAATTAGTGAAATAACGTATTAAAGAATAGGTCGCAAGACCTTTTTCTTTTTGTTAATATATTAAATGTTAGGAGAAAATTTCTATGACATATAACAAATTAATTGATCACACTCTTTTAAAGCAGGACGCTACTCCTGAACAAATTGTAAAGCTTTGTGAAGAAGCAAAACAATTTGATTTCATGTCCGTATGTGTTAATCCTGCTTATGTTCCTTTAGCAGCGAACTGCTTAAAAGGTAGCACAGTAAAAGTCTGCACTGTAATTGGCTTTCCTTTAGGAATGAATTTAACCAAAACAAAAGTGGAGGAAGCTTCCCTTTGCATTAAAGAAGGAGCAGATGAAATTGATATGGTTATCAATGTCGGCATGCTTAAAGCTGGACATGATGACTATGTAGAAGAAGAAATTAAAGAATTAAAAGCCGTAGCAGGTAGCAAAATCTTAAAAGTAATTATTGAAACTTGCTTATTAACCGATGAAGAAAAAGTAAGAGCTTGCTTAGCTGCTAAAAACGCTGGTGCAGATTTTGTAAAAACAAGTACTGGTTTCTCTACTGGTGGGGCAACGGTACATGATATCAAACTTATGCGTGAAACCGTTGGTCCAGAGATGGGCGTTAAAGCTTCTGGCGGTGTACGTACACACGAAGATTTATTAGCAATGGTGGAGGCTGGTGCAACTCGTATTGGTACATCAAACGGCACCAAGATTATTTAATAAATATAATCATTGCTTTTAATAAAAAGTCTGTAATATAATATTCAAGCGCATTTAAGCGAGATGGAGGTGAACCTATGCCAAAGACAGTTGTTCGTGAAAACGAATCATTAGACGACGCACTTCGTAGATTTAAGCGCCAAGTCAATAAAGCGGGCACCATCCAAGAGTGCCGTCGTAGAGAATCTTTCTTAAAGAAAGGTTTAAAGCGTAAGCTCAAAAGCGAAAACGCACGTCGTAAAAATCGCAAATAGTATATTGGGTTCTTAACTGAACCCAGACATCGCGGGGTAGAGCAGCCTGGTAGCTCGTCGGGCCCATAACCCGGAGGTCAGTTGGTTCAAATCCACTCCCCGCAACCAGATGAAAGCTACAGTATTGATTGAATTCAATACTGTTTTTTCTTTATAATTTTATAATTAGGATGTATTAATGGAGTTTTTATTATGAATAAAGTAGTAGAAGAATTAAAGAAAACTAAAATATTTTATATCGCGACGGTTGATGGTGATAAACCTCGTGTTAGACCATTTTCAAGTGTTGCAGAATTTGAAGGGCGAGCTTATATTTGCACAGGCCGTCATAAAGAAACATATAAACAATTAACTAGTAATCCTCATATTGAATTAAGTGGGATGTATGATGGTGGAACTTGGTTAAGAGTGTCTGCGGATGTAATTGAGGATGATAGAATTGAAGCTGAGCAAGCTGTTTTAGATGATCCGACGGGGCCTTCTCAACTTTATAAAGCTGGCGATGGTAGATTTGTAGTTTTTAAACTTACTAATGTTAAAGCTTATAAATACAATTTCTATAGTGCTCCTGAAGAAATAAAAGAATAATGAATGATTTAGAATGGTGTATTAAATATTTAAAAGACTATAACCATATCAATGATGATTTACCTATTGATTGGTCTATTTTTAGAGCGCTTTTAAATATCACAATGCCGATTAATCTTTCGGATGAATTTTATAAAAAACAAGATGCTATCTTAAAAAATGAATTGCTAAAGAAAGAAATAATTGATATTTCTTCTTTCCCTGTAGGTATATCACTATATAAGGGTGACATCACTCTTTTAAAAGCAGACGCAATCGTGAATGCTTGCAATTCTCAAATGTTAGGATGTTTTGTTCCCGGCCATCACTGCATTGATAATGCAATACATACTTATGCAGGTTTACAATTAAGAAGAGAAATGATGGACATCATGTCTAAACAAGGATATGAAGAACCAAATGGGCAAGTGAAAGTCACTAGTGCCTATAATCTTCCTTCTAGATATATCTTCCACACGGTCGGGCCTATTTATTCAGGCATTCATGAAGATGAAATTGATTTGTTTAATTGCTATTATTCGTGTTTAAAAAAGGCTGATGAAATGAAGCTTGAGTCAATAGTGTTTTGTTCTTTGTCTACTGGTGTGTTTGGCTTTCCTATTGAAAAAGCCAGTAAGATTGCTATTAAATGTGTACAATCATACATGAATAAGGAAAATAAAAATATCAAAAAAGTAATATTTGATGTCTTTAGTGAAACGGATTATGAAGTCTACGATAGAAACCTTAAGAAAGCTAATTAATGAAGCAGATGCGATTGTTATTGGCGCAGGAGCAGGATTGTCAACTGCGGCTGGTTTTGTCTATGGCGGAGAATTCTTTAAAGAACATTTTCCAGACATGGTTAAGCGCGGATATGAAGAAATGTATTCTGCAGGTTTTCATAATTTTTTAACAAGTGAAGAAAAGTGGGGCTATTGGTGCCGACATATTTATTACTGTCGATATGTTGGGGTTAAACAGTTATATGTTAATCTTTTTAATTTAATTAAGGAAAAAAACTATTTTGTCATTACCACAAATGTTGACCATCAATTCCAACTTGCTGGTTTTGATAAAAATAGACTTTTTTACACCCAAGGTGATTATGGCTTATTTCAATGTTCAAAACCATGTCATCAAAAGACATATGATAATGAAAAGATGGTGAAAGAAATGGTGAATAGTCTAAAAGACTATAAGATTCCTTCATCTCTTATTCCAAGATGTCCAGTATGTGGTAAAGAAATGACTACAAATCTTAGAGTGGACGATAGATTTGTCGAAGATAATGGTTGGCATCAAGCAGCTTCTAGATACAACCAATTCTTAAATAACAACAAAGAAAAGAAAGTGTTATTTCTCGAATTAGGAGTGGGATGGAATACTCCAGGGATAATTAAGATTCCTTTTATGCAAATGACATATAGGTTTAAAGATGCTAATTATGTGATTATGAATAAGGAAAAGGATAATATTCCATTAGAAATAAAAGACAAAACACTACTTATTGATGATGATTTAAACGAAATTTTAGGCTGATATTTTGTTACTTAGTTTTCATTTATAGAGCTATCTTTGCTTTTGTTTTTAAATGTAATCTTTTCCCAAAATCTATCTTCCCATTCATATTTACTAAAGTGTCTGCCAAATAGGAAAAAGTGGAGGAATGGTACGTAATAAGTTAATAAAATAATTACTGTTGTGGAAGCATAACAAAGAAGTGTTAATCCAATTATTACTAGTAATGTAATTATCCAGGAATCATAGAATAAACCCGAAAATGCTTTTAAAACGATTAAATGCACGAAATACATTTCTAATGTGTATTTCCCACTAATCGCGATAACATTAGTTAATTTCTTTGCTAATTTGAATAATTCGATTATTCCAAGGTAAACTCCAATACAAAGAATTACCGCTAAGTAGTTATAACCAATGTCATCAAAGAAATACACTCCCATAAATTTTCTTTTGAAGTAGCAAAGAATTACTAATCCTATAAAACATAGAATAGAAATAACATATGAGATAATTGGTTTATTAATTTTGAAATAATAATCCCCAATTAAATAACCAACTAAAAACGTTGGAGTAAATAATATAAAATAGTTATAACCAATAAAGTGATCGCTAGGAATAATATTTTTATTTCTAAGAATAACTATAATAGTTATTCCAATTGCGAACATGATAACGACGAATAACTTTTTAAACTTCGGATACAATTTGCTAATTAATAGGCCAATATCTAAAGTTAAAGCAATAAATAAAAGTATCCAACATACCCATAAACCGCTGACTGGATATTCCATTAATTTTTCAAAAGCTTCAGAGACATTC
>CAVEYA010000038.1:0-38585 GCA_963619935.1 bacterium
GCTATAATGTTGTTGTTTCAAAGGTGAAGACACCGATGAAATACACATTGGAACCCAGTGCAGTCATCTGGACGATGGCTGGGGCATAACCACATAAGAAGGAGTTATGGGATGCTGTAACTCTAACAAGACTAGTAATAGTGTACGGGATTAAAAGACCGCTGTGGTTGTTGGCGCATTACGCCCTTCGATGTAAATAGACATACGGCTAGGCACGACAAGAAGCTCTGCAGTAATGCATCTCACGTGATGTTATGGAATTGAGAACTCCTTAACTGCGTTCTCACAAGAAGTGTGCGGCATGATGGTAAGTAATTACCTATAACTAGCTTTATGGGCACAAGTAGCGGAAGCCGGAAAAATTTTCTAGTTTTTCTGAAACTACGTGAAAGTTGGAGAGTATCGATCTCTCCTATGGTTACGGCGATAGCCCACTTTAGAAGCCTTAAGGTCGCTCCTTATCGCTCAGACTAAAGCGCATATGTATGAATAACAAATTAGGGTAAGTATTGTATGGCGAAGGCCGCCAGTGTGTATTTCAACGGTGTTTTTTATTGATAAAGAAATAAATCATGATATAATAAAAGCGAAATAAAAAATTTCAAAAATGTGAGGTAATGAAATGGATTTTGAATCGTTGATTAAAAAATATAGTGATGGCGAACCTATTTTTATCAACGAAATTCCCTGCAAGAGTAAAAATTATTTAAGACAAGAATTTAAAAAATATACTGATAATGGTTTGTTAGTCAGACTTTATAACGGTGTTTATTATAAAAAATATAAAACTATTTTAGGAACTGATGGAAAAATATCGATCAATAAGTTTGTTAATAAAGCTTATATGAATAATAATGAAGGATATCTCACTGGTTTAACTTTAGCTAACAAGTATGGATTTACAACACAAAATCCTTCTGTCATTGAAGTTTGTTCTAACAAAGCAACAACTAAGCAAAGAAAACTTAATATTGATGGTTATTCAATAATTGTTTACCAGCCTGCAGTAGATATTAATGAATATAACAAAGCAACATTACAATTTCTTGATTTAATGACTAGCATTAATAAAATATCTGAAATTAAAGGCGAAGAATTACTTATTAAAATTAAAGAATATATAAAGGCCACAAATGTGGATTTTAATTGTGTAAAAAAATATATCAATAAATATCCGCCTGTAGTTTATAAAAACATTTATGATTTAGGTTTAATGTATGAGTTGGTGTAAACAAGATAAAGAAGTATGGAAACAAATCATTGAAACGGTAGCCAGTGAAACAAAAAGGAATCCATATTTAATTGAAAAAGATACTTTGCAATCTATTTTTCTCTATAAACTTGCTCAATCTTCTTTTCCGTTAGTTTTTAAAGGTGGGACATCATTATCAAAAGCTTTTAGCATCATAAACCGTTTTTCTGAAGATATTGATTTATCTTCTAGCAGACATTTAACTTCAAATGAAAGAAAAGCAATTAAAAACCTAATTGTAAATATTGCCTACTCTTTAGATTTCGTATTACTTAATCATGCATCAATTGAATCAAGACATAATTACAACAAATTTGTATTTCAATACATTTCATTATTTGATAATCAACCAATGGAAATAATGATTGAAACTAGTTTTTATCAAGAAGCATACCCAATTGTTTTACAACCAATCAAATCATACATAGGGGAGTTCTGCAGTTTAAACGGAATAAAGCTCCCTATTAATTTTGAGGCGATGAATTTTAATTTTAATGTTCAATCATTAGAAAGAACTTTTATCGACAAAATATTTGCTGTATGTGATTACTATATCCAAAATATGAAGGATAGAGATTCAAGGCACATATATGATATTGCAAAAATTACCCCATCCATTACTTTTAATGAAGATTTAAAACAATTATTTATTTCAGTGCGACAAGATAGATTAAATTCTAAAAACAATCCTTCTGCGAATTATAAACATAATATTAAAGAAATGCTTAGCGAAATTATTAAAAGCAATTTCTATGAATATGACTATAAGAATATAACGACGAAATTATTGTATGAGAAATATGATTATCAAACTGCAATTAATTGCGGAATAGAAAAAATAATAAATAGCAATTTATTTGATTAATCATAGCTTAATAATATAATTATTTTTTCTTTTGCTAGCTTCTTTAGCTTCTCCATTTGCGTAGCCTAACGCAATGCTACCAACGCCTTTTAATGTTTCTGGTAAGTTCCATTCTTTTAATAAGGCTTTACCTTCTTCACTATTAAAGATTTCTTTTTCACGATGTACCCATACAGTGCCTAAACCTAAGGAAGAAGCTGCTAACATCATGTTTTCTATAACACAGGTAGCATCTTCTATATAAGTAGGAATAGTGGAATCCGCTAATACTAATATAATGATTGGGGCTCCATAATATGGATCAGTATCTCTATTCATCACTTTCGCATTTAATTTAGAAATAAGATCACGATATTTCTTATCTCTTATCGCAATAATAGTGGGAGATTGTTTCCCCATTCCACTCGGAGCGTAGCTCCCTGCTTCTAACACTAGATTTAATAAATCTTCTGGTATTGGATCATTTTTATAAGAACGGATACTTCTCCGATTTTTAATATTTTCTAAAACTTCATTAGTCATAAATTGTTGCTCCTTTTTTCATTATAATTTATTAAAGGAAAAATAAAAGAATCAGAATCTGATAAAAAAATTTTAAGTTTTAAGAATTAACAAAATAGCATCCTAACCTTTTAATAACATTGACTAAAAATATAAAAAAAATTAAAATAAGGGTAAGCGCTTACCTTTGAAGGAGGAGCAATAATGAAAAATAATAAATTTATGGTTTTATTGTCGATGCCTGTTTTGGCGTCCTTAATTGGCTGTAACGGTTCTTTAGAAAGTCCATCTTTAGTTAAAGACAACGCCAATAACGTGGATGAAACAGCTGGAGATGTTCAAACAATAAAATGTTCTTTTCCTGTGGCAGGAGAAAATGTTGACATTTTAAAACCAGCAGTGACTTCTTATATCGCTGCTATGAAAGAGCAAGCTAAAAATATTACTGTTAGTGATTACACATTACATGATTTTTATGCTTTTGCTGATGACAGTGTGCAAGAAGCTAGTAATGATACTGATAAAGTGAGAATTAGTGATTACTATTCCAAGTCTTCTAATTTCGGTAAATCTAAACAAGTTTGTTTAGTATTTGATGCTTCAAACTTTAATGCAAGCACTGAATATGAAATCAAAATTGGTTTAAAAGCTGATTTATCTGACGCAAAAACAATTAAAACTACTGATACATATGCGACAGTAGAAAACCTATTATCTAATAAAACTTACTATTGGCAAGTTTCTAGTGGAGAAATTAAAAGCGAAATTGCTACCTTTAAAACTAATGAAGGATTTAGATATGTGACCGCTAACGGGATTACCAATGTCCGTGATATGGGTGGTAGACCAGTTAGTGGTGGCAAACACATTAAACAAGGATTAATCTTCCGTGGTGGTGAAGTAGTTTATCAAACTGTTGGTCAACATACTGCTAATCTTAATAGTGAGAATGCCGCTATTTTTAAAGATGAAATGGGTATTGCCTATGAAGTTGACTTAAGAGGCGATGATGAATGTGGCAATTTAACTGAATCACCATTAAAAACTTATTATCGTGAAGAAAAGAGTCAAGAAGTTGACGTCAGTTATATGCGTATCGCTAATATGGGTGCGTATGACTACTTCTTTAAAATGAGTTCTTCTGATGCACGTTGGGAAGGTGTTAAAAATATGTTTTTAGCCTTTAAAAACGCAAATGAAAAACATGTATATTTCCATTGTTGGGGTGGAGCAGATAGAACTGGCACTGCCGGATTCTTACTTGGTGGTTTATTAGGAATGAGTTACACCGATTTAATTATTGATTTTGAATTAACTTCCTTTGCTAATAACTATCGTCCACATACCACAAACGATCCAAAGTATGTTTATCGTTTTCCAGCCTTTATTAATGAAATTAGAACCGCGACCGATTCTAATGGCAATTTATATTGGGCGGAAAATAAAACTATATCAAAAATCGTTGAAGATATCTTAATTGATAAAGCTGGTTTAACTAGCCAAGATATCATCGATATTAAAAATAATTTATTAGAAGATTAAGGAGTTAGCTATGAAAAAAATATTCCCTTTATTCTTTGTTGTCTCTACCTTAGCAGTTACTAGTTGTACGGGTGGAAAAGCCAAAAAGGAATTAAAAGAAATTTCCTTATTAGGCGAATATCAAACTGTATTCACCTATGGTGATGAATTTAATTATGATGGTTTAGTGGTTAACGCTATCTACACTGATAACACTAGTATGGCAGTCACTAACTACACAGTATCTACTCCAGTTATGACTCAAATTGGTCAACAAGATGTCGTTGTTTCTTATACTGAAGAAGCAATTACTAAAAACAATTCCTATCAAATAACCATTAATCCTGTTTCAACAGTGACTTTAACTGGTATTACATTAAGTGGTGATTATAAAACTCAATTTAAGCAAAATGAAACATTTGACTATACTGGTTTAGTGGTTACTGCTTCTTATAGTGATGGAACTTCTAAAGCAGTCACTAACTACACAGTATCTACACCAGATATGGTTACTTTAGGCACAAAAGTTGTAACCGTTTCATATACGGAAGGTAATACTACTAAAAATGCGACATACAATATTGAAGTTGCAGAAGCTGTTGATCCTTCTTATATTAATGCCGCTAAAACTAAGATTAGAGCAGCATTTAATGCCTTAGATATTGAAAATTATAATAGCAATAAATGGAATGCAATTATTGAAATGCTTAATAGCTCATTAGCTGCTCTTGACAAGGCAGTTAGCAAAGCTAAAGTCGATGAAATTGTCGCTAGTGCTATTAAGTTCTTTGATGAAACTTTAACTAAAGAAGAAATCACTGCTGGAACATGGTTTGATTATAATAACTCAAATGTTTATGCTTTAGACCGTGATGAAGATAATAATCTTACTATTTCTTATGATAAAAACCCAGGCCACTGGGTGTGTCTTGGCACTAGACAAAATTTAATTACTGATACATCAGTCAATAATAAATTAATTCTCAAATTTAGAAATGATGTCGATCAAACTATCCAAGTTTGTTTGCAAGTTACTGATGACACCGGTGCTTATAAAGTAGATTCCACAATTATTAATGTGGCTGGTCTTGAAACAAAAGAAATTGTTTTAAATTATGACACTGAAGTAACTAAACTATATTTCTTCCTTGATTCATGTGATGATAGCCATAATAGAAGTGGCAAAATTACCATTCTTCAAACTGAACTCGCTTACGAAAAAAGAGAGTCAACAGTTATTAAGAGTCCAAAAACTATTACTGTTAACCAGGCGATGACTAAAGATGACGCTTCCTTAACTTCTTATACATTAGTTGACTCCGATAGTCCATATTATGTGGAAAGAGTATCTGCTTTAGTAGAAGTTAACTTTAATGGTAATGGTTCTGGTGGCCGTTGGTTCGGATTACATTTATACGCTGGTGGAAAACATGCATCTTTATCTTCTGGTGATGGATATGCCCAAGAATTTAAGGGTGATGATCCAAATAATCCAGGCACTCAAGTAGTAGTGGGAGCAAGATATATCTTTAACTTCCCAATTACTAGTAAATTAACATCAGGACAAACAATATCTATGGATATTTCCTACGCTGCTGGTCCTGCCTCTAGTGCTTCATACAATGATTTAGGCTTCACAGTTAAGAGTTATACTCTTTACTATGGCTTATGGAAGAATGTTGAAACAGAAACAGTTAATGTGAATACTACTATTTATGAAAACGGTAGTGGACAAACCACAAGTGGTGAATTTATAACCGCACATATTCCTTATTCTTCATTTACTAAAACTGGCCGTGTTTCTAAAATGACATTAAATTTCACAACTTTAAATACTGCCTCATATGGTAAATCACAAATTTATGTGACAGGTTTTACTTTCACAAACTTTACTTCTGGCAATAACAACGTTTTAGATATTGGTAATCAAATGGACACCAAAAAGACTGGGACAGCTGTTTCGGGTAGTGTTGATTTATATCCAGTTGAAACTATTGATTTAACTAAATCTGAAGGTGAAATCACAATTGTATGTTGGTGGTCTTCCGCTACCACAATTACTATTGATTCTGTGACAATGCACACTGACAACATTGAACCACCAGAAGAAATTACTAATTTAGCTGCTCATTCTATTGACCAAGGCGTGATATTAACTTGGACTGCAAGTTTAAACGCTAGCCAATATGAAGTTTATATGGATAATGTACTTCAACAAACTGTTGCTACAACTTTTGCTACTATCGAAGGATTAACTAATGGCGAATCCCACACCTTTGGTGTCGCTGCTAAAAATGCTTCTGGTGTGGCTAGTACAGTAACTACCGTTGGTGAAGCGGTTGAAGGAGCAACTTATGATATGTTTATTGAAGGATTAAATACTCCTTTAGAACAATCTTTAGGCGCTACAAATGTTTCTAAAGTTTTACAAGGCTCCAATTATTGGTTAAGCCAATCTAATAACTATCGTCTTAAAAAGGCGATTAATAAAATGAAAAATGGTGAAGACACCACTGTTGCGTATATGGGTGGTTCTATCACTGTTGGTGAAACCGCTGGAGTATATGACGGTGATTCCACTAAACATCAAAAAGGTTATGCTTATTATTCTTATGAATGGATGAAGCGTACTTATGATGTAGCTAATAAATCTAAATATATTAATGCATCTATTTCTGGCACTGGATCTGAAATTGGCTTATTACGTGCACAAAAGGATGTTTTAAACTATAACCCAGACATTATTTTCATTGAATTTGCTTGTAATAACGGTTCAACTGAATTTGATATGTCTTCATATGAATCTTTAATTAGAACTTGTATGGCATTAGAAAATGATCCTGCCATTATCTTAATGTTCTCATTTACTGATTATGTTGATTTTGAAAATGGTACGGAAAAGAAATTAGCAGATATTGGTGCTTATTATCATTTACCAATGATTTCCTTCTCTAGAGGTATGTCTGAGGTTTGTAATAAACCATTATCTAGTGATCCAATTTTCACTGCCTTCTCTAATGATGGCACTCACCCAAATCATGAAGGCCATCAATTATATGGCAAGGTAGTAGCCTATTTTATTTCTCAACTATACGCTCGTGACACTGATGAACGTAATACATACGCTAGTGCACCATCACAAAGTGGTTATGATCGTTTTACTTCATTTGTGACTGTTGATAATACAATGAATAATTCAATTATCCAAAGCTTAGGTAGTTTCTATGCTACGGATACATCTACTCCTTGCACATCTCAACAATCAGATGTAACAGCATTCCAAAGTGGTTGGAAGAAAACAAGCACAACAGAAAATGAACCAATGGTCATTAAAGTAAATGCGAAAAACTTCTTAATCTCCACTGAATGTGGTAATGCTGATTCTATCGAAGGCGATCCACAAGGATTTATTGAAGTGACTTATGTGAATGATAATGATCCAACTGACACAGGTACTTTATCTTGGGATATGTCTAAGACGGCAAAACAAAACGTTTCTGGTAGTGATGAAATTAGCTATAACGGTGATGGTTGGCAAAACCCATGCTGTATTAAAATTTTAGATAAAAATAGTGCTGCTAATTACACAATTACTATCAAAATGACTGAAGCTACTGGCATTTGCACAATCTTCGCAATGGGGTACACCAAATAATGGCGGTCACAATTTACGATATTGCCAAAAAATGCGATTGTTCGACTGCTACAGTCTCTAAAGCATTTAATAATTCTAATAAAATTTCTAAAGCTAAAAGAGAGCTAATTTTAAAAGTAGCGGAAGAAATGAATTATGTGCCAAGCGCTTCTGCAAAAGGACTTGCAAGTGTCAGCCATTCTACTAAATTAATTGCGGTTTTGCTTTATATTCAAGAAGAAAAGTCAATTACGCATGAATTATTTAGTTCCATTCTTAATTCATTTAGAATTGAGATGCAAAGAATGGGATATGATATTTGTTTTATTGGTGAATTGAAGGAAGATTCTCCAATTTCTTATCTATCTAAGATCCGCTCAAGAGGTTGTGATGGAGTATTTGTTTTAAGTGCTAAAAAAGAAAATAAATTAATCCAACAACTGCAAAAAGAAAATATTCCTTTGATTGCTTTTGATAATTATGATTTCCCTAATTTTATCACTAGTAATAATAAAGAAGCAGTTGCTTCATTAGTGGACTACCTTGTCAGTTTAGGACATAAAGATATTGCTTATATCAAACCACCTACAAGCGATGTGACTGACGCTCGTTATGATGGGTTTTTAGAAGGATTAAAAAGAAACAATATTCCTTTTGATGAAAAATTAGTTATTAATGGTAATTATTTTAATCATAATTCTACCAAGACTGATACTGATCAAGCTTTAAATCATGGTTTTAAACCAAGCGTTATTATGTACCCTGATGACTATTCCGCGATTGCTGGTATCACTTACTTAAAAGAATTGGGTTATAAAGTTCCAAAAGATATTTGTGTGACTGGTTTTGACGGCATTGAATTAACAGAATTTATTAGACCTTCTATCGTCACAATTAAGCAGAACACAAATGAACTAGGACGATGTGCGGCAAAAAATTTATATGCGCAAATAAATCATAAAATATTCGATAATCAAATAATTGTTGATACTAAATTAATTAAAGGTGACTCGGTCACTAAAAAAGGAGATTAATTATGAAAAATTACAAAAAATTATTAGCAATTCCATGTGCATTAGGCTTATTAATGGCGGGCTTAACTGGTTGTAATACATCTAGTGGCAAAACGATTACTATTTGGACATTCTCTAATGAATTAAGCCAAATTTCTAATAATTATTTCACTAAGGACACCGGTGTAAAGGTAAAAGTAGTCATTAAAGGTAGTGTGGCAAAAGTCGTAGCGGATTTTAATAACGCTTTACGTTCTGGTGTTGAATTACCAGATATTATCGCAGTGGAAGCGGCGAAGATTGCGGCGATTACTAATCAACCAGAAAACTTTATTGATTTAACTAATGTTGGTAATACTGAGCAAATGTATGATTACACGAAAAGTGTTGCATCAGCAGATGGCAAATTAATTGGTCTTGCTTGGCAAGCTACTCCTGGTGGATTCTTTTATAAGAGCTCTATTGCGGAAAAATTAGGAATTACTAGTGTGGAACAAATGGAAGCACAAATTTCTACTTGGGATGGTTATTTAGAATTAGCTAAAAAAGCGCATGAATATGACCTTAATCCTAGTAAAGATGGTGTACAATCCATTGCTATTAGTTCTTCTATTTCCGATCCTGTAAAAGTATTCCTTTCTGGTAGAGAAAATTCTTGGGTTGAAAATGGTTATTTACAAGAAGAAAAAATCATGTTCGGTGAAGGTAATGAATTAACCACTGATAACTGTTTTGATGTGGTGCGTACATTACATAAAAATAATTATACTCACCAAACTGCTGACCGTTCCTCTGGCTATTTTGCGGATGTTGAATCTAATAACACATTAGGTTTCTTCTGTTCATCTTGGGGATTAAATTTTGACCTTATTCCTAACGCTGGTGAGACTGCTGGTGATTGGAGAATGTGTAAGGCACCAAGTGATTATTTTAAAGGCGGTACTTGGCTTTCTATTCCAGCTAAAGCAAATAACGTTGACTTAGCTAAACAATTTATTGAGTATGTCACCACTAATGAAACATTCTTAAAAGCACGCTGTGTTGAAGCAGGTGACTTTATGAATAATAAAAAAGTAATGAGCGAAGTAATTACTGATTATCAATGTGAATTCTTAGGTGGTCAAAACCATTTAGCTAAATTATACGAAGTAGCTGAAAACATTAATGGTAAATTAATTTCTCCATACGATTCTGACATTGATGATGCTTATCAAAACTGCTGTGCAAACTACGCACAAAATAAAGATTTAGAAATTGTTAATGCTCGTCAAAAATATCGTATTGAATTCCGTAACGCAGTTAGCGAAAAATTCCCAGATATTAAACTTCAATAATTTTTATGAATAAAGCAAACAAAATTAAAAGAAAAAGAAATCCAAATTCAGCATTAAATAAATATGCCTATATTTTTATTGCTCCATTTTTATTAGTGTTTTTACTCTTTTCGCTGTATCCAATGGTCTATTCCATTATCTTAGCGTTTCAAAATGCTAATTATAATAATCCAGGAGTGACTGATTCTTTTAGTTTTGTCGTTCATTCAAGGCAATTTTGGCTGTCGTTTTTAAATACTTTAATCATCTTTGCTATGAACTTTATTCCTCAATTAGTGTCTGCATTATTTTTTGCCGTCCTTTTTACTTCCCGTAAAATAAAAATTAAGGGAAAAAAATTCTTTAGATTCGTTTATTTTTTACCAAACATTTTAACCGCTACTACGGTTGCCTCAATGTTTATTTTATTAACTGAAAGAACACGCGTTATTGATGGCGAATTCTTTGGTGGTCCAATCTATGAATGGTTTATCAGCATGGGTATGAACCCTGAATTAAAACTTAATAATGACCCATGGTTAACACGTATACTGATTGCCTTTATTCAATTCTGGATGTGGTTTGGCAATTCCATGATTGTTTATATTTCCGGTATTAAAGGCATATCTGATGAAGTTTATGAAGCTGCTGATCTTGATGGAGCCTCATCTTGGCAAATATTTACTAATATTACTCTGCCTATCTTGAAGCCGATTATGCTTTATTCGTTAATTACTTCTGTTATCGGTGGTTTACAAATGTTTGATATTCCAATGATGATCCATGGTGGGGAAGTTAAAACTGGTTTCTTTGCAGGGCTTGATTCGACAAAAACAATCGCTATTTATATTTATGAATTTATGATGAATGAAGATTACTCTATTGCGGGTGCAGCATCGATTATTTTATTCATCTTCTCATTGTTATTATCAATATTAATGTATTTCTTATTCTTTAAAGAAAAGAACGACGAAAAAAGAATATTAAAGAGGTTAGATGCATATGAAAAGAAGTAATTCTCCTTTATCTTTAATAGTTAAAATCATTCTTTATATTGTTTGTATTATCTACGTTGTTATTTGCTTATTCCCAATCGTCGCTTTAGTGATTACGATGACTAGATCTAATAGTCAAATCATGAGTGGTTTTTCTTTTGAATTTGGTAATTCATTTTTTACTAACTTAGAAGCCTTTACTACGTTTGCTAATGAGTATAATTTATCCATACCAAGATCATTTTTTAACTCTTGTTTAATATCATTAACATCCACTGGATTATGTATTTATTTTTCCGCTTTAACAAGTTATGCTTGCCATGTTTATGATTTTAAATTTAAAAAATTCTTCGAAAAATTAATTTTATTTTTAATTATTATTCCTGGTCAATTAGGGGCAGTTGGTTTTTTCCGCACAATTATGAAATTAAAATTAACTGACACTTATATTCCTTTTATCATTCCAGCGATAGCAAGCGCATCTACTGTTTATTTTTTAAGACAGTATATGCGTAATAATTTTTCGAAAGAATATGTTGATGCTGCCAGAATGGATGGAGCATCTGAATTTAAAATTTTTAATATGATATGTTTGCCTTACATCAAATCTGCTTTGGCCACAATGGCGTTGTTTGGCATTATTTCTAGCTGGAATAATTTTATGGGTCCTGCTACCTTCTTAACTAATCCAAAATTATTTACTTTGCCACAAGTTGTGTATTGGCTTTCTAGTTCAACATTTACTAATAAAGGTGCAATTTATGTTGCTACCTTCTTAACTACTTTACCTATGTTATTAGTGTACTTATTTATGTCAAAAGTAATTCTTAAAGGAACTTCTGCTGGAGGAATTAAATAATGAAAAAACGCTTACTATTATTACCTGCTTTATTATTAACTTTATGTTCTTGTACAGGCAGTTCTTCTAAAAATTACATTTTAAAAGATAAATATAAAAACTATTTTTCTATCGGTGCGACAGTTAATGAATATAGTTTGGATTCTTCTTTAGTGACTAAACATTTTAATTCTTTAACCTGCGAAAACGCTATGAAATGGTCACAGGTACATCCTAGTGAAGGTACTTATCGTTTTGCAGATGCAGATAAATATATTGATTTTGCTAAATCCCATAACATTGCCGTTCGTGGTCACGCTTTAGTGTGGCATGAAGCTATTGATAACTGGGTGTTTATGGATGGAGACACATATCGTAGTAAAGAAGACATACTAGAAATTGAAAAAGATCATATTCGTCAAACTGTTACCCACTTTAAAGATTCAGTATATGTTTGGGATGTTTGTAATGAAGTGATTGATGAAAACACCACTCCATTAAATGAAGAGGGTACGAATATCTATCGTAAATCTGAATGGTATAACAACTGTGGTAGAGACTTTATTTTAACAGCGTTTCAAACTGCTGATGAAGTTTTAAGAGAATTAGGTATTAGAGATAAAGTTAAACTATTTTATAACGATTACGGTAACTCTAATCCTATTAAAAAAGAAAAAACTATCGCGATGCTTAAATGGCTACAAAGCGTCGATAGCAACATCATTGACGGTATTGGTTTACAATGCCATTATCATTTAGGTAGTTTTAATGTTGATGATCTAAGACAATCAATTATTGATTATGGCGAATTAGGTTTAGAAGTACAAATCACTGAATTTGACTGTGAAATTTACGACAATAATTATTCTTATCAAAGTGGATATGAATATTACGATGAAGTTCCACAAGAAACTAAAGAAGTACACGCTAGTATCTATAATCGTGCTTTCGAAGTTTTTAGAGATTTAAAACAATATATCACCAATGTCACATTTTGGGGTGTTTCTGATGCAGTGTGTTACATGAATAACAACTCAAAATATAAATACTCGACTAATTTCCCATTTATTTTTGATGTTAATGATCAACCAAAAGAATCTTTCTATGATATTTGTGAATTTGATGTTCCACTCGCTAAAAGAAAACATAATCCATATAGTAATGTGGAACAGGAAATATCTAATAAATATTTAGAAGATGGTAATGATTTCCATATCGATGATTTTTGCGATGATGGAACCAATGCAATTGATTATCCAGAATATGATGGAAGAGCTTACAAAGTTAAATATAATAAAGGTTTTGGTAAAGGGTACGCAAATATCAACACATCTGTACAAGGCCATTTAGCAGACTTTACATATATCAATATTCTCGCGAAAGGCACACCAGGTAAAGGAATTACATTTAGACTTTATTATGGTGATACAGAAAACGAAGTGCATAATGTTTTAGGTGATGATGTTTCTTTCTCATTAACGGAAGATTATCAAATTCATTCATTGAAATTTAAAGGCACATTAAAAACTCGCGCTGACTTGATGCGCACAATCGCGATATTCCCAGAAATTGGTAATGAAAATGTTTCTGGCACATTCTATTTTCAAGATGTTTGGTTTTCTAAAACCCTTCCTAGTAACGCAACATTAGAAAATCCTGGTGTTGATTCTGGTGACACAACTGTCACTGTGAATGGCTGGTCAACTCAAGCCTGGACAAAATATACTTTATATAATGCAGGTAATAATTATACCGGTGTTACTTATAAATCGGCGGCAGAATGGGCTTATATTGAAAAAGATATTGAGATTAATAATAACGAAAATACCTTAACTTTTGCTTTTGAAAATTTAATTGAAAACGACAAATATTCTATTTCTTCAATTCGTTTTATGCTTAGAGGCGATGTCTCTAGACACGTCGATGAAGGTGTTGAATATGAATATGATGAATACTATGGTGGTATCTTCTATTCATATAACGCCTTAAAGAAAGGTGAATTCCAACCTGATGATAATGGCTTGGTGACAATTAAAGCTTCTTTGAATGACGCTTTAGAACAAATTGGTTCCCATCATGAAACTGGTTATCGTTTAGTGTTATTAATAGAATCTCATCCAGAAGATTATGATATTTATGGTTTATATCCTTCTGGAAAAATGATTATTCATGATTTTACTGTTTCCTATGAAGAAGCTAAAGTAGATCCATATTCACAATACGGAACCTCTTATTACACATTATCTGATAAAGATGGTGTTGATAAAAACGTTAAATACAGTAATATTTCTGGTTCTGATTATTGGCCAAGATTAGTCAAGAAAATTACTACAACACATAGTGACACGATTGAAGTGGTTATTAAAAATAATTTATCCACTGAAGTTGTGATGAATGTACATGCTGGTATTTATTCAGATGAACGAAGTGATTCTGCAAACAATATGTTTTACCCATTATGGGCAAATAATAATTGGTCAAAAAATAAAGATGGTTATTATACAGACGGTCAATTATTTACGATTGAAGGAAATGGAGAAATTACTATCTCTATTAGTTGTGATGAAAATACATTAGCCACTGATTCGATTAACTGTGTGCAATTCTTATTTGATAATTGCCGCGGTGATAGTCTCAAATATAGTGGTGACTTAGATATTGTTAAAGTTGAAGTAAAATGATCATCAATAATCTTACTAATTCACCTTATATTTTCTTAATGGGTAGACACTATTTAAAAGATGGTTATACCCATTTAGATTTTTCTGGTGCATATTTTAAGGTAACTTTTGTGGGCACATCTTTAAAAGTTAATTATGTAGCTAGTAACACAAATGATGATATTAATCGTCCTTATGTTGCTATTTTAGTGGATGGTAAATTATCTAAAATAGTTGGTTTAACAAAAAAAGAAGATACATTAATTCTTTTTACTAGTGACCAAAAAGAAAAACATACGATTGAAGTAATCAAGAATAGTGAATGTCCAGTTAGTCATGTTGGCTATAAAGACTTAATTACCGATGGTGAATTTTTGCTTAGTGAGATAAGAAATAAATTAAAAATCGAAATATTTGGTGATTCCGTTACTTGTGGGTATGGAATAGACGCTAAAAAAGAATCAGATACTTTTAAAACTAAAGAAGAAAATTATTTAAAATCTTATGCTTATTTATTATCACAAAAATTAAACGCGGATATATCTAATGTTGCTTGTGGTGGTTTTCCAATTAATAAAAGTCCATATTCTGAAGCTTATAAAATATTCCGTATTCCAGATTTATTTTCGATTGCCTCATTTGACATTAATTCTACTTTAGATAATGCGCCAAAATGGGATAATCAAAAATTTATTCCAGATATAGTCATTATTAATTTAGGGGCAAATGATGGGCCATATATTAATGAATTTAATGATGATAATGTTCGTCAAGAACGTCTTATGGCTTTTAAAAATAAGATAGAAGAATTTATTCAGCTAATAAAAAATACTTATCCATTAGCGAAGATAATTATTATGTCTAATCTAATAAAATTAGATGTAGATATCGATCAAATTTTAGACCAAGTAGCAAATGAAAATAACACTTATCGATTTATTAGTAAGGCATATTTATTAGATGGTATTAGACCAGCAGGACACCCAAGCGAAAAGATGCATATTTATGGGGAAGAAGAATTAGAACAGTTTATACGAGGCAATATATTATGAAATATGGTGAATTTGATTTAAAAAATAAAGAATACATTATCAATAGTGTGGACACTCCATTACCATGGATTAATTACTTAACCAATGGTGAACTTTTTTCTTTAATCTCTAACTACGGTGGTGGTTATTCTTTTTATAAGGATGCAAAGTTAAGAAGAATTACTCGTTTTACTTATAATTCTCCAACAAGAGATAATAATGGCAGAATGCTTTATATCAATGATGGAGAAGAAATCTTTTCCCCATGCTTTTATCCTAGTAAGACACCTTTAGATTTTTATTCTTGCCATGTTGGCTTGAACTACACAAGATTTGTGAGTAAAAAGAATAATATCTCGATGGATTTATTATGTTTTATTCCACAAGATATGAATGTAGAAATTAATAAATTAGTAATTAAAAATGATTCTGAACAAACTAAAAATCTTGTCATTACTAGTGCAATAGAATTCTGCTTATGGAATGCGATGGATGATATGACTAATTTCCAACGTAATTTCTCCACTGGTGAAGTGGAAATTGAAAATAATGTTATTTACCATAAAACAGAATACCGTGAAAGAAGAAACCATTATGCTTTCTACGCCACAAACGATAGTGATACTTATGAAACTGACCGTGATACTTTTTTAGGCAAGCATCACGATTATAACGCTCCTATTGAAGTTATTAATAATCAGTTATCAAATAAGATTTGTTCTGGTTGGTCACCTATAGGAGCTTTCCAAAAGAAAATCACATTAAAACCAAATGAAGAAATTACTCTTATTTATTTATTGGGTTATGTGGAAAATAAGGAAGAAGAAAAATTTATTGCGCCTAATATTATTAACAAAGTTCACGCTTATGAAATTATTGATAAATACTTAAATGTTAGTAACATTGACAAAGCCTTCAATAATTTAAAAGAACAATGGGATTTAACATTATCTACTTATCAAATTAAATCTAGCGATGAGAGACTTGATACGATGGTTAATGTATTTAATCAGTATCAATGTATGATGACTTATTATTTATCGAGAAGTGCCTCATACTATGAATCTGGTATTGGTAGAGGAATGGGATTCCGTGATTCTTGCCAAGATTTATTAGGCTTTGTGCATTTAAAACCGGAATTAGCGAGACAAAGAATTTTAGATATTGCCTCAATTATGAAAATAGATGGTTCAACTTGGCATCAATATCAACCTTTAGATAAAAAGGGTAACGCTGATATTGGCGGCGGTTTTAACGATGATTCGCTTTGGCTAATCGCTGCTACATACGCTTATTTGGCCGAAACAGGCGATTACAGCGTTCTTAATGAAAAGATTGCCTATAATTCAAGCGACACTTTAAACGGCTCTCTATTAGAGCATTTAGAACATGCTTATCAATATACATTAGACCATTTAGGACCACATGGACTACCACTTATTGGGCATGCGGACTGGAATGATTGTTTAAATTTGAACTGTTTCTCTAAGGAGCCTGGTCAATCTTTTCAATGCTTTGAAGGCAAAGATACTGGCGTTGCTGAATCAATTTTTATTGCAGCAATGTTTGTAAAGTATGGACAAGAATATAGTGAAATATTAAGGCATATTAATAAACCTTATGAGACAGCGGTTGAGCAAGTTAATAAAATGAGAGAAGCTATCTATCAATATGGTTATGATGTGGATCACTTCTTAAGAGCATATGACGCATTTGGCCATAAGGTTGGTTCTTATGAAAATAAAGAAGGACAAGTCTATATTGAACCGCAAGGAATGTGTGTAATGGCTCACCTTGGTTTAGAAAATGGATTAGCTAGTAAAGCGTTAAAAACAGTGGATGAAAAATTAAATAGTAAATATGGTATTTGCTTATTAACGCCTTGCTATAGCCAATATCATTTAGAATTAGGAGAAATTACTTCCTATCCACAAGGCTATAAAGAAAATGGCGGTATATTCTGTCATAACAATCCTTGGATTATGATTGCGGAATGTATTAACAATAATCCAGAAAAAGCTTTTGAATATTATCAAAAGATTACCCCTTCTTATATTCAAGACATTAGTGATATTCATAAAACTGAACCATATGTGTATTCACAAATGATAGCTGGTCAAGAAGCAATTAATTTTGGTGAAGCAAAAAATTCTTGGTTAACAGGTACTTCCGCTTGGACTTTTGTTGCGGTTAGCCAATATATTTTAGGCGTTAGACCAACACTTGATGGATTACTAATTGAACCTAAATTACCAAAAGATATAAATAATGTGTGTGTTGTGCGAAAATTCAAAGGACACACAATACATATCAATATGCAAAATAAAAATGCATTTAAATTATTAACTAATGATGAAATTAATAAAGGTGAGGAGAATATTTATGTCAACTTATAAATCTGTAACTGGCCGTAATGAATTAAATAAAAATGATTTTATTCATCAGCATGAAAATATACTTGATGATTATGCTTGTTTTAATTTAAAAGAAAATCTTTATTTAGGCATTTTAAATTATCATCATCATTATCCAATCGCTTCTTTTTTATTAAAGAATCATGATTTTTTAAATTATCTAAATGATTTACACACAAATGTGGTCATTGATATTGAAAATTTAGAAGTGTTACCAAAAAATATTCAACAAATTATCAACAATGAAATGAAGCATTTTGAAACCTATGGTGGTTTTTTAAATGAAAATGGTGAACATGTGATTTCTTTAAAATCTCCAATTATTGGTCCTCACTTCGCCGTTAATTTATTGTTAGGAGATCGTTCTAATTTTTCTGAACCTTTATTAACTACGCCTAAAGCAGTCGTTGATCAATTTGGTGGTGGTTCTTTTAGAGGCCCTGCCGCAAATCAAGTATTAGCAACAAAATGGGATATGGAACCAGAAGAAAATGGTAGCCCATTTAATCGTCAATTTTATTTAATTGAAAATGGGAAACAAACCTTTTATTCCCATAATGTAAATGAGAATGTCAAAAGCGCGGTGTGCACACATAAAGTAAATAACACCGTTATTGAATATGTCACTGAATGTGGCTTAAAAATTAAAAATATTATATATATCAAACCGCAAGAAAAAGATGATGAACCTATCGCAGTTGAAAGACAAGTAATAGAAATTACTAATCTATGTAATAAAACTCGTGATATTGAAATAGTCTTTACTGGGATGTTTGGCAGCGCAAATCCGGGATGCCAAATGGTGGATGTAATTTATCAAACGGTTATCAATCAATCAAATGTAATTTTTAAAGACGGGACACCAATCGCGATTGCCCCAGATTATTATCCTGAATACGCTAGAGAATATACTCGTTATTTCTCTTTAGATAATGATGGTTTTGACTCTTTCTCCTACGACTTAAGTGATTTTATTGGAGTAGGTTCAATTGAACACCCAGAAAAGGTAAATTTCTTAGGAAATAAAAATCGAGTCAAAGGTCCTTCTTTCTTTGCGGTTAGTAAAAAACTTGTTATTAATCCTAACGAGACAAAGAAAATTATGACTACTACTGGATTAGTTGATAACAAACATGACTTATGTAAATCCATCGATAGTGTACTAACTTATAATCACAATCAAGAATTAAACATGATTGAAAACAATTTTAAAAATTATGCTTCATTCTTACAAATTAATACAGGTAATCAAACTTTTGATAATTATGTTAATCGTAATTTACCATTCCAAGTTTTATATCAAACTTATGTATCTCGTGCCTTTGCCCAAACGCAAAAAGGATATCGTGAAATAGGCTTTAGAGAAATTCAAGATATCTATGCTTCAATGCCTTACTTTATTCATAATGGACAAAAAGAATTAGTCAAACAAATGCTTTCTAAATGGATCACTAATGTTTATGAATTTGGCTACGCAAATCACAATTTCTTTTTCCTCGGTAAGGAACCAGGCATGTGTAGTGATGATCAGCTTTGGCTAATTGAGGCTATTGCTATTTATTTAGATTTAACTAATGATTATGACTTCTTGAATCAAGAGTTCCTTATGGCGGGTTCTAATAGTACACGCAGGCTTTATGATACTTTAAAAGCAATTATTACTTATTCTGCTAAGATTTCTATCGGAAAGCATAGTTTACCATTATTGGACAAAGCTGATTGGAATGACTGTTTAAAAATTGATGATGATTGTTTAGATGGGCCAACGAAAGAAAAAATGTATTATCAACAACTAAAAGATAATCATCAATCATTTGGTGTTCCATTTGATTCTAATTTATCTGAATCAGTAATGAATGGCTTTTTATTAGTCATGGTGATGAGAAAGATGATTAATATCGCAACAAAAATTAATGATAGTGCATATGTATTAGAATTAAATGATTTGTTAGATAACTTAATTAAATCATTAAAAGAAAATGCTTATATAAACGGATACTACGCAAGAGTGCTAATTAATAAAGAAGATAGCAAATATAAATTTATCGGTGTGCCAAAAGATGGCTTATCTATTGATCCGAACATCGATGGTTCTTTATATTTGAATTCTTTATCTTGGTCAATACTTTCTCACGTAGCAAGTGAAGAAGAAATTAAAAGCATGCTCACATTATGTGATAAATATTTAAAAACTGAGGCTGGTTATAAATTATGCACACCTCATAATTTAAAATTATGTGGTTCTAAGGAAGCTGCGACAGAACAATATTTCTTAGGCGACCGTGAAAATGGTGGCGTGTTTAAACACGCAACAATGATGTTTACTCGTGCGTTAATGATGGGTAGTAAAGAAGTTAAAGATGAATCATTAAAGGCTTTGATGATTGACGATGCAAAATATATGCTTAACATTGTTTTCCCATTCAATGTATATAAAGACATTTATAAAATTAAGGGTAATCCAAGATTTTGCACACAGTACGTTAATAGTATGACTGGAGAACATATTGGGCCTATTTTATCTGGCACCGCTCCATGGTTATTGCTCACTTTGTTAGAAAGTGGCATTAAATAATTCATTTATTTTTTCTAGATTATAGAATATAATAAAAGGGTAAGCGCTTAACCTAATTAATAAGCACAACATAATAATGAGGTAAAATTATGAAAAGAAAAGTTTTAATTTCTCTTACTTCTGTCGCTTTATGCGCATCCGCTTTTGCGGCGTTATCATTAAATTATGATGTAATATCCGCTCATGCAGAGGAAACACATGTTAAATCTAGTTTTGAAACTATTTATAATGCTTCAGCCGACAATCCTGGTAGTGGATTCCGTTATTTAACAGAAGACAGTGATTATAATCTTGGAGATGGTACTTTAGCGACTTTTAAAGTTAATAAAGGAACATCAACTGAATTACCAAAGATTAGATCATATAATAGTAGTAAATATTACTTATATTTAAAATATAGTGGCGCAAAAACGAATGGTTCTGTCGGTGGTTATGTAGAAATCAATTCTGCAACTGGCAAGGGTATTAATAAGGTAACTTGGGATTCTTATAAAAGTGTAGACGCTAATAAAATTGGATATCAAATTCAGACATTAAATCTTAAAACTGGTGAATATGAAGTAGAAAGATCAGTTGCACCAACTGAATATACCTCGCCTGATATTACTTTAACTACTCAAACTAATTCAGTTCGTATTTATCATTGGATTCCTACTGAAGCAACAGGTCATGATTTTCTAGGTATTTTAGATTTATCTGCTTATGTTGATGATGCATTATTTAAGCAACTTTCTTTTGATTCTTTAGGTGGGAATGAAGTTTCTAGTAGTTATTATTACAGCGGTGAAGTTACTGAAGCCCCTGAAGCCCCAACTAGACCAAATGAAGGAAGCACTAAATATACATTTGCTGGGTGGTACACTGATGAAAATTGTTTAGAAGGCACTGAATTTACTTTTGGTGAAGAATTAACTGAAGATAAAACCTTATACGCAAAGTGGAATGAAACCACAGTTAGTGGTTATACTTTAACCTTTGTGACAAATTCTAATAGTGTCATTGAACCTCAAGTAGCAGAAGCAGGCTCTAAATTTAGCACACCAATTAATGAACCTACTAAAGATTCTGATAGTAAATATGATTACACATTTGTAAATTGGTACGCTGACGAAGCTTTAACCACATTATTTGACTTTGAGACAGTGTATACCGAAGATAAAATCGCTTATGCTAAATATTCATATCAGTTAAATGAATTACCTGGTGCGAAAAGCATTAATATGAAGGCCAACATTAAAACCTATGGTGCTAATTGGAATGCTGATGGTAAAACATATGGGGTATATACATTACAAAGCAATGAAGTGGATAGTGGCATGGTAGATTCTACTTTTGCTTTTAAAGATGCCTATAATTACGGCAACTATGGCATTGTCAGAACTGGCGCTGAAAAATACGACGTTTATATGAAAAGATGCTTAGTTACTTGGCAATTAAATGATTACTCCAAATATATTGTTTCTGTTCGTTGGGATATTAAAAACTCTAGCTATTATAACGGTATTGGAGATAAAGCGATTGTTCGTTTATACGCAAACGCAGCTGGTACTGGAACAGAAGTAGATGCTGATCATATGTCTATTGACGCTAAAACTGAAGGTGATAGAGCTATTCAAATGCTTAATAACACTGACGAAACTGTTAATGCAGTATCATTTAAACAAGATAATGTTAGCTTCAATTATGGTTTTGAAACCTTAAAGTATATTCTCGGTGATGCTTCTAATGAACAACAAACGAAGAATTTCTCTAATGCTTTCATTAATGAATTAACATGTGATAGCACTGGTGTTAGTGCTCCAAGTGTAGATACATGGAATACTTTCGCTAGTAGAATTGCTACTATGTCTAGTGAAGCTAAAACTTTATTAGCAAATAATGAAAGCACTGATGAAGCAGTGGTAAATGCTTTATCAAAATATGATTACATTATTCAAAAATACGGCACTGGAAAGTATGCTGATTTCTTAAATAGATTTAATGGTGAAGTTTCTCCTGCTTCCTCATTCAATATCATTAATACGAATAATAACCAAGCTGTTTCAACAGTCCTTATTATTGCTATTGTAGCAGGAATGTCATTACTTACCGTTTGTATGTTTATGAAAAAACGTAAGATAACGAAATAACTTCCTTCATTATTTATATTGACCAAAGCTAAAGACTTTGGTCTTTTTTATAGCCTTTTTATTCTTCTAAATGACTATCTTTCTTTTTATCTCTAACAAAATGAAAAGCTTTTAAGTTTTTATAATTAAAATTTCTTTGTAGTAAAGTAGTAATAGCCCTTTTCTTATAAAGGCATAAATAAATCTTATTGAGCAATAAAAAAGGTTTCATGAATTTTTGAAACCTTTTTATGTCTTACTTATTAATTAAAATAAACGTTTCGTAGAATCTTTATCAAATAAATGAATTTTATCAAGATTTAACGCAAAGGCGATATCAGTGTTTGCTTCAACTTCTTCGTTAGCAGAGACTTTAGCGATAATCTTTTTATTATCTATTTCAGAGTGCACGTAATATTCATTACCAAGTAATTCTACTTGTTTAGCCTTTATCATGAATAAATCAGTTTTATGATCAATTAACTTACTTGCTTTTTCGGAAACGATATCTTCTGGTCTAACACCAATAATTCCATTATATTCTCTTTCATCAAGTGCGGTTTGATATTTAGCAATCATCATTTCATTTTCATTAATTTTTTGATCATTTAACGCACGAACATCTTCATTAATATCATGTGAGACAAACTTGAATTTTTTAAAATTAAATTTCTTTTTAAGTTTAGGAGAGAAAGTTTCATTAGATTGTTTTAATTCTTCAATCTCTTCCTTTAATAATTTAATTTCTTGAATTATTGATTCAACAAGAGAATTCTCTTGTTCTTTTGATAAATTGAATGATAAACCGTTTGGTAATGTTACAGTATTACCTTTAATATTAGCCTCTATCATATTCATGGAAGGAGCACCGATAAAGGTAGCTACAAACATATTGCTTGGATAGTTATATATTTCTTTTGGAGTACCAATTTGTTGCACATATCCATCTTTCATAACTACAATACGGTCCGCCATTGTCATAGCTTCTGTTTGATCATGAGTAACATAAACTGTAGTAGCACCAATTTTTTGATGGATACCTACAATTTCTGTACGCATCTGTACACGAAGTTTAGCGTCTAAGTTACTTAATGGTTCATCCATTAAGAATACTTTTGCGTTTCTTACGATCGCTCTTCCTAATGCTACACGTTGTCTTTGACCACCAGATAATGCTGATGGTTTCCTTGCTAAATAATCACTTAATTCCAATACTTTTGCGGTTTCATAAACCCTTTTAGCAATTTCTTTTTTATCCATGTGACGAATTTTTAAAGAAAAAGCCATATTGTCAAAGACAGTCATGTTTGGATATAAAGCATAACTTTGGAAGACCATTGCACAATCTCTAGAAGCAGGTAATAACGTATTAGCGAATTCACCTGAAATGTATAAATCGCCATAAGTAATATCTTCTAATCCAGCAATCATTCTTAGTGTGGTTGATTTACCACATCCAGAAGGTCCAACAAAAACAATAAATTCTTGTGGTTTAATATCTAAATTGAAATCATGTACTGCTTGAACGTGATTCGGATAAATTTTGGCGATATGTTGTAAAGAAATGCAAACTCCATCTGGAGCTATTTTTTCTTTTTTAAGATTTTCATCTTGTTTAGCTAATACCTCTTTATGGTATTGCGCGTTCTTTTTGTTTTGGGCAATTTTAATAGCCTTTGCTTCATGAGTATCTTTCTTGTTAGCTTTCATGTCTTTTATTTCCTTGATTATGCTTTTTATTATAGCATATAAATATAATAATTATATTTAAATGTGATAAAAATTTATGTATTATAACTATATGAATGCAAAATATAACTTTATAAATAATAAATTCATTATTAATGATTACTTACACGCAAAGAAATTTTCTTCTTTTTTACCTGGTATAGGTGGTATTAAAGGCAAACCAATTTGGTGTTTTTATGCTAATGTTGGTCAATGCATTGGTGGTTTTGGTATTAATAGTAAAGACACTCCGATTGCCCCTTTTGATTCTGCTTATTTAGCGTATCAAAATATCCCTATTAGAGGGTTTAATTCATTATTAGAGATTAATGGCAATATTTATCATTTGTTTGATAAAAATAATCAATCACAAACATCTTTAGAAATTGTGCGTGATTCTATTAGCATTAAAGAAGAAACTGATGCTTTTATTTTCCAAGTCATTTATTCCTCTTTATCCAATCATGAACATGGTGGTTTAATTAGAAAAGTAATTATTACAAATAAAACAAAAAGCAACGCAAAAATGCGTTTAATTGATGGATTATCTGTGATGTTGCCATACGGGTTATCAAATTATTGTTTTCAAAATTTATCTACTTTAATGAGTTCTTATTGTGCGGTTAATTTAAATAATAACGTGCCTTATATGACTTTTAAGGGTGGTGAAGATAACGCTCAAGTAAGTCGTAATAATAAAGGAAATGCTTTTTTTGCACTTAATCAAAATAATCAGACTTTAAAAGCAATTGTTGATCCTAATTTAATTTATGATGATGGTGTTACTTCTTCTTTATCTTTTAACCATTTAAATAACAATCAAATATTAGAAGGACAAATTCCTTGTGGAATGGTATTTGATGAATTTTGTTTAAAGGAAAACGAAACATATTCTTTTATTAGCTACTATGGTTCTTTTGATTCAATTATTGATTTAAATAATTTTAAAAAGAGTCTTAGCTATACTTCATTAAATAACGAGATTTTAAACACTAAATTATTGATTAATACATTAACAAAAGTATCTAGTCACACTAGTAGTGATATCTTTGATGAATTTATTAAACAATCTTATTTTGATAATGCTTTAAGAGGTGGTTTTCCTACTGTAGTAGGAAATAAGATTGCATATCTCTTTTCTAGAAAACATGGCGATATGGAAAGAGACTATAATGATTTTGTCATTCCATATACTTATTTTAGCGCGGGGCCTGGCAACTTTAGAGATGTCAATCAAAACCGCCGCAACGATTTATATATTGAGCCAAAAATCTTTGATAAGAATGTTTATGAATTCTTTTCTCTTCTTCAATTAGATGGTTATAATCCTTTAACTGTCGAACCTGAATCTTATCATTTAGATTTAAAATATTTAAAAGATTTTGACCAAAAATATTTAACATTTGATTTTACTAATTTTACTCTTTCAGACTTATCTAATTTCATTCAAAGTCAAGGATTAAAAGAATCAGATTTTGATAAACTTATTTCCCTTAGCGAAGAAAACATCAACGCTAAAAGTAAAGAAGGTTATTGGATTGACCATTGGACTTATAATACAGATTTGTTAGAAAACTTTATCTCGGTTTATCCAGACCAATTTTCTAACATCTTAAAAGATAAAAAATATCGATACTTTAATGGCGAGATTAAAGTGGAACCAAGAAAAAGAAAATATAAGGTTTTTGACGGGAAAATTCGTCAATATAACGCTACAAGAGAAGCTAAGGTAGAAGATAATTGGATTAAAGATGCTAATGGTAAAACTATTTTTGTTTCATTGCAATCTAAAATTTTCTTCTTAATTCTAATTAAATCTTTATCATTAGATCCAAAACAATTAGGTATTGAAATGGAAGCTGATAAGCCAGGTTGGAATGATGCATTAAATGGATTACCAGGCTTACTTGGGAGTTCATTAAATGAAACAATTGAACTATTACGATTAGCAAAGCTTTATCAAAGATATGTGCATGATGATATTGATGTTTTAAAAGAACAAAATGATTTGTTCTATAAGGCTCATGCATTATTTAGTAAAAAAGATATTTCTCATTTTGATTTCTGGAACGAATCGTCATTCATTAAAGAAGAATATCGTGAAAAAATTTATCAATCAGTTAATGGTGAAAGTGCTTTAATCAATAAAACTGATATTGAATTATTCTTGAACAATCTAATAAATAAATTAGATGAGGCGATTGTTCGTTCGAGAACGTTTGGAATCTTACCAACCTATTTTATTTATGATGTTGATAAATATGAATTAGATAATGATCATGTGATTGTTAAATCTTTTAAAGTTAAACCTCTAAATGAATTTTTAGAAGTTTATACTCATTTAGGTAAACTAGGATCTAACTATTTTACTAATGAAGATTATTTAATAATTAAAAATACTGACATCTATGATCCTAAACTTCATTTATATAAAACATGTGGCAGTATTGAACATGAATCTTTTGAACTTGGAAGAATTCGTTCTTTCTCACCTGGTTGGTTAGAAAGAGAGTGTGGTTTTTTACATATGTCTTATAAATATTTAGTCTCTTTATTGGATTCTAAACAATATGAGAATTACTTTAATGAATGCCGTCACATATTAACGTTTATGAGAGATAAAGAAGAATATGGGCGGAACCCAATTGAAGCCTCTTCCTTTATTGTCCCATCTTGTAATAAAAACCCACGCTTACATGGACAAGGATTTTTAGCCCGTTTAACAGGCGCGAATGCGGAAGTAATTGATTTATTCTATAAAACCTTTATTGGGGAGCACTTATTCACTTTTAAAAATAATGAATTATCACTTTCTATTAATCCAAAGATTCCTGTTGAATTATTCACTAATAATCGTTTAGAAATATCTATCTTTTCGAAACAAAAAATAATCTTTATTAATGAAAAATTATTGAAACCAGAACAAATCAATCATTTATCTTATCGCGTTAATAAAGTTGATTATGATAACTTGCCTGAAGATCTTTGTTTATCTTTTAGAAATGGTTTAATTGACACGATTGAAGTGATTATTAGTTAATCAATAAATCTTCTTATCTTTTAATAACAAAAGAGCCCTAGTTTCCTAGAGCCCTTTATTTTGATTGTTATATTTACTTATTTTCTTCTGGTTTAGAAATTTCTTCCACAATCACTGCATGTGCGGTGTTAATTTGTTTCTTTGCTAAAGCAAATAAAACAATACCTAACACACCGAAACAGATAAGAGCTAAGCCAGCGATGACATAGATAATTTGAATGACGTTATAGCATAAAGAAAGAATACCTAACGCAATCGCAGCACTTGCCACAACAAAGAAAAGGACAATAATCCATGCTTTTGCACGATAGACAATTAAGGAAATAGCCTTAAATAAGATAGAAGCGCCTAAGCAGATTAAGAGAATACCAAAGGTATAGTTGAATACTTGTTCTAATAAACCAGCTTTGATACCAAATCTAGCGATTAATAAGACAACGCCTAACGCAATAAATAATGAACCATATAATAATGATTCATTGAACCATTTTTTAGTTTCAGTGAAGATGCTGTCGATTAAAGATAAGGCACCAACAAAGAATAACATACAGGCTGCAACAATTGCGACGATATCACAAATGACACTGCCGTATCCAGTAAGCGCAAGAATCAAAATGGTAATACCTAACGCTACTGCGATTGAACATAAGACTATGCCAATCCATTTAGTTTTTTTGAATAAAGATTTCATAATTTCTCACCTCGGTGAATAATTATAGTATTATTTTGATAATAATCAATGAGGTAACAAAAAATTATGAATCAAGAAAAATTAAGAAAATACGCTCGCTTAATTGCGGTTAAGGGAGCAGGTGTTGTCAATGGTGATGAAGTATGGATTTCATGTGCAATTGACCAACCAGATTTTATTACTATGCTTGTGGAAGAATGCTATAAAGCAGGAGCCAAGACAGTGGAAGTAAAGTGGACCAGTGATCCAATCTATGTTTTACATTTTAAATATGAAACTGTTAATCAATTAGCGAAGACCTCTCCATATGCTCTTGCTAAATTAAAATATGCAGTGAAGAAATTACCAACTCGCATCTATATTTCTTCTGAAGATCCAGATGGTTTGAAAGGTATTAATCAAGCTAAGATGGCTAAGGTTAATATGAAATCATATCCAAAAGTGAAAAAATATTATGACGCGATGGACGCCAAATATAAGTGGTGTATTGCGGCAGTGCCAGGTAAGGCATGGGCAAAGAAAGTATTCCCTAAATTAAGTGAACAAGAAGCGGAAGAAAAACTTTGGGAAGCAATTTTATTAACATCACGTGTAGATGAAAATGATCCAGTAGAAAACTGGAACAAACATAATGCTTTCTTGAATCAACAAAAGAAGAAATTAGATAGTTTAGATTTAAGAAAATTAATCTATAAAGCTAGTAACGGCACGGATTTTACCGTGGAATTAATTCCTGGTATCCATTGGGGTGCTGGTGAAGAAATATTAGAAAACAAAGGTGCTTTTAATCCTAATATTCCTTCAGAAGAAACATATACTTCTCCTTTAGCGGGGCATTGTGAAGGCACTTTAGTGGCTTCTAAACCATTAAGCTATAATGGTGAATTAATTGAAGATTTCTCTATCACTTTTAAAAATGGCAAAGTGAGTGAAGTTCACGCGAGAAAGAATCAAAGATTATTAGAAAAGATGGTCCATATGGATGAAGGTGCTTCTATGTTAGGTGAGGTAGCGTTAGTCCCATATACTTCACCAATTAGAGAATCAGGTATTTTATTCTATAATACTTTATTTGACGAAAACGCCGCATGCCACGTTGCCTTAGGTAAAGGCTTTAAAGAATTATTAGACCGCGATGTCACCAGTGAAGAAGCAAAAGAAAAAGGAATCAATGATTCCATGATTCATGTTGACTTTATGATTGGCACAAAAGATTTAGATATCGTTGGTGTGGATGCAAAAGGCAACAAACACCAAATCTTTAAAGATGGCGAGTGGGCTATTTAAGGGATACAAGTTCTTTAAAAGTAATCACTTTACGATTTGGTAAATATAATTTTCTCTCAAAAGCGTCGATTTTCTTAATCACGCTTTTTTCTTTTAATATTTCGCCATTACGGTAATAAGTTACTTCTAATTCTTGCCCATGATAATTGGTTAAGATTTCATTTATCTCTTCTGCTTCTTCTTCGCTTATCAGTGGTTTTTCTACTTTTTGTTTATTTTGGTGTAATTTATCTAAGGATGACCATTGTTCTTTTAAAGATTTATAAGGCGCCCATTTTTTCATTCCACGATCACTCATTTACGATGCCCTCCTATTTGATTATTTCTTTCTATAACTGTACTTGCTTCTGTTAACGCACTGGCTCTTAATAAGATATTCTTACCATATTTATCTTGTAATTTATCCATTGTCACTTGTAAGTTATGCTTATTTTCTTGTTGTTTAGGATCTATAAATAGATTTACTTGTTTGGTGTTATTTGTGGTTAACTTTCCAAAGTTAATGCCAATATTACGGATTGGTAAATCTTGAATGTGTTCATTATATATTTCCATTAAAGCATTATATAGTTCATCCGTATCATCACTTGGTTGTAATAAGGACATTTGTCTAGCAAATCCACCCATCGTATTTTTACTATATCCTATATATAAAGATACAAGGGAAGTATAACGATTAGAATTTCTTAAACGATGGCATAAGTCATCACACATTTCTCTAACAATTAAAGGCGCCTCATCTTTTTTATAATCGCGAAATAATACTTGAGCGATAGAGATACTTGTTTGTTTAGGAATATAAACATCGTGAATATCAGCTTCATCAATTCCATTCGCATGGTCGATTAATTGTTCTCCCATAATGCCAAAATGCTTTTTCATAAAATCCCGGTTAGAGAAGGCTAAATCTCTTACCGTGTGCACACCAAAAGCATTGAGTTTTGCTTCTGTTTTTGCTCCTATTCCCCATATTTTACTTAATGGCTCAATCGGCCATAACTTCTCTGGCACATCTTTGATATGCATTGTCGCGATGCCATTTTTTTCATGCTTTGCGTAGATGTCTAAGGCAACCTTAGCTAAGAAGAAATTGTCCCCAATTCCTCCTGTCGCTTGTAAGCCTGTTTTTTCTTTGATTGTGTTAATAATTAAACTTACTAATTGAAGAGGAGTTTTTTTGTAATAAGACAGATAACTTGTTAAATCAATGAATGCTTCATCAATGGAATAAACATGGATATCTTCTTCCGCAGCGAATTCCATCATGATGGAAACTACTTCCGCACTTTTTTCAATATATCTTTCCATTCTCGGAATCGCGTATATGTAATCATATCCTCTAGGTAAATCTTTAATTCTTAATCTAGAAGGCACGCCTCTCTTTTTTAAATAAGGAGAGACACTTAACACAATTGTGTTCTTGCCTCTTTCTTTATCCGCTACCACTAAAGGAGTGGTCCATGGATCTAAACCACGATCAATACACTCCACATAGGAGTAGAAAGCCTTTAAATCAATGACGCATATTGTTCTAACTTTATTCATTGTTCCATTATTATATGCATTATTTATTTTGATTATCAGTCTTGACTTTATAGACGATAAAAGTGCGAGGTTAAATATTTAATGAATGCTTTAAAAATATATCAAGTTATTCTTGTGATTTCATATAACTAAACCATTCAGATAATGTGAAATAGGTGAAATCCTCATCTTGCATACGTAATACATGATAATTTCTTAAATAATTCATATCAAATTTGTCATCTTCATAATATATTTCTTTCGGGTAATTATCTTTTAAAAGCTGTAATGTCATTTCCCACATATCTTGTTGCTTTATGGTATATTTTGCATCATATTCTTCTCTTGTTAATAGCCTCTTCAATTCCTCCTTTGTACACCCTTCTTTTTCAATAAAATCATCGCAGTAAGTTTTATTTGTGTACTGCCCACTTTTGCTTTCATGTCCGGGCGGAATATAAGATTGTTGTTCATCTCCATTATTTCGTTTAGTGTTCATTTCATCACCTGCCCTTTTCTTATTTATTTACTTACATCTAAACACACATAAAAATGCATTTCTAAAGCAAATTTCACAGTTAAAATTTGACAAAAATAAGTGTTGGAATAGCAGTTTATTATAAGCATTGCTTTAGACTTAAAAATAGTTCACAAAAATATAAAAATCTTGTACACTGTCCAAAAATTTCAAACTTTGTTTAATAAGACACTAATAAGAAAAAAATAAGAATGCTATAATCATAACATCATTATTGAGGTAGGTTTATGGAAAAAGTTTTATTAATCGTTTTATTAGTTATCAGTGCTTTCATTTTAGTGGCCATATTAGTGCTACTAATTGTTTTAATTAAAAATAGAAAACAAAAGATAGAATTACCAAATAATAATGAACAATTAAAAGAACTAGGAGCTTTGTCTAATGAAATTAAGAATGTCTCTGAATCTATTAATAGTAATATGAAGATTACTCTTGCTAATGAGATGCTTAAAGTACAAGAAAAAGCTAATCAAAATAGTGAGGAGAACAACGCTAAATTAGAACGCTTTCAAAGTGGCATTAACGATTCCTTAAATAAGAGATTTGATGCTTTAAACGATCAAATGGTCAAACGCCTTAATGAGATTAATCAAAAAGTAGAAGATAAATTAAAAGAAGGGTTTAAGAATACTTCTGAAACAATGAGTACAGTGCAAGCTCAATTAGCAGCGATAGATAACGCACAAAAGAATATTGAAAAGTTATCTGGCGAAGTTGTCTCTTTAAAACAAGTATTAGAAGGAAACCAAAGCCGTGGGCAATATGGGGAATATCAATTAAGCATGGTTTTGCATAATGTTTTTGGTGATACAGTGGGTTGTTATGAAGAACAATACACAATGCGAAAAAGTAAAAGTGGGGAAGATGATGTCAGAGCGGACGCGGTGGTATTTATGCCTGAACCAAATAAAATGATTTGTATTGATTCTAAGTTCCCATTCCAAGATTACGCAAAGTTATTTGACACGGATAACGAAAAAGAAAAAGAAGAATTATTAAAATCGTTTAATAGTGCAGTAAAGAAACATATCACAGCGATTAAAGATAAATATATTGTTCCAGATAAGACCGCTCCAGAAGCTTTAATGTTTATTCCTAATGATGGTGTATTTGCTTTTATTCATCATAATTGTTTAGACGCAGTAGAATACGCTCGTAATCAAAAAGTGATTATTGTTTCTCCTAGTACATTACCAGCAATATTAGTGACTATTAATATGCTACGTATTGAAGTTGAAAGAGCAAAAAATGTGAAAGAGATATCGGATCAATTAACAAAATTAGGCAAACAATTCTCTTTATTTGGTGAAGATTGGGGTAAATTATCTAACCAATTAAAAACAATTTCTAATACACGTGAACGATTAGACACAAGAGTG
This sequence comes from bacterium, assembly GCA_963619935.1. GTDB lineage: Bacteria > Bacillota_I > Bacilli_A > RFN20 > CAG-826 > RUG13091. Next base: position 32,908 of record CAVEYA010000038.1, read on the forward strand.
AATCGTATTACTAACAAATTTGAATCAATCAGTAATGCGGATATCTCTAATGAGGATATTCCTCAAATTGAAGAAAACGATGACCAGTAGGATTATCTAGTTTTACTTAACATTTGAAATTAGATAATTTTATATGTAATATATTTCTCGCATGGGCCAATAGCTCAGTTGGGAGAGCGCATCGTTCGCAACGATGAGGTCGCCGGTTCGATCCCGGTTTGGTCCACCATGTTAGAGGATAACCGAACTAGTTTATGGTTCAGAATAAATAAGGCGAATTTGTAAAAGCTCGCCTTTTTTAATGAAAAATTTTGTTTCCGGTTCCTTTCACTTCACTAAGGAAATTCCAAACTATCTAGTCTTTCTGGTTAATATTTTTGCTGGCAGCAATATTGATCGTTATAAATAATCTTTTTACATTTTTTATTTTAATAAATAAACGAACTATAGTTTATCATTTATCGAAACAACAATGGATGATTATTTTAAAGAGCAGTTAGAAAGGGACAAAATTAAAATATGTTAACTGTTAAAAAACTTCTCTCTTTTAATTAATTTATAAATCGTTTGTGGGTACATACGGCCTCACACAAGAGCGCATATATGCCTAATACATTCGCCACACAAGCGCACATAAAGGAATAATTAGGTATTTTTTGACATAAAATAAGTAGTGTTTTTCTTTGATGCCATCTCACTTTTCTTTATATTAAAATTTTAAGGTTGCATTGCTTTTTAAAAAAGCGTATAGTTTTATCTTGCAGTGCGATTGCGAAAGGAGAAAGAAATTTATGAAAAAAATCGTCGTTAAAGGTTTATTACCACTCATGATGGGAACCGCAATTATTGGATCTGGTTTCTCAATCTGGATTTTCAATGATTCTAAAGTGGAACAAACTCAAACAATTAGCAAAGAAATCACACAAGTTGCTGGCGTTGGTTCATTAGAAGCTGCTGATGCTATGAAAATTGTTTTTGACCAAACTTCTAGTAAGAGAACAGAAATTGGTGTTACCAGCTCTGCTGCTGCTAATGGTATTACAGTGCAATACGCTGATGGCGCTGATACAACTGCTACCTATACTAAAATTGGTTCTACACCAAATGAAAACGGTGAAGTCGATGAAGGTGATCCTATTTATCACCAATTCACAACAACCATCACTGTTACTGGTGATTTAGCAAATTACATTACCATCGGTTATGATGTTGCTAGCGCTACAGTGACAAGCACAAGTGGTGTTTGGACAATCAAATTAGCTGAAAATGAAAATGACTTTGATTGGACAAAAGTTAACATTAATTACGCTACAGGCAAAGAACCAAGCAAACTTGATGAATACAAAACATTAAGAACAGCTGTTAATGCTGCAACTATTACTGCTAAGTACACTGTTGAAGTGTTAAGTAAGTAATTACTGAATTAAATTTCTTTTATTTATATTAATTTGAAAATGCCGCGAAAGGAGGAAACACACTGATGGAATTTATAAAGTCATCTGGAATAAATGCATATGTATTCTTAATTGCTATTCTTGTGATTGTTTTATTTGGTGCTGCTTTTATCCTCTTAGCGGCATTTTTCTTTAATGCAAAAAAGAAAAATATCGAAAACGGGCTCGATGATAAAGAAATTACTGGTGACGTCGAGCGTTATATTACAAAGCGTCTAAAAAGAAACAAAGCTTGTGATTTAAGATCAATGGATAAAGACCTTAAATCCACCAAAAAACAAAATCGCACAATTAATCGCACTACAAATATCATATTAGCCGCTTTATTTGCCGTATTTACTGTCTTAATCGTTTTTGCTTTAACAAGCAAAGCCCAAGGTGATCAATTATGGTTCGGTAATACTGCTATGTTAGTAATCCAAACAGATTCCATGGAAACTGCTTATAAGAATAACGAATATTTAAAAGACGAAAATGGAAACTTTAATGAAAAAGATCGTATTAAACAATACTCTTTTATTACTATAAATAAGGAACAAAAATACATAGATAATATTGCTCCTTATGATGTGGTTGCTTTTAAGTTTTTACAAGACCAAGGTGATTCCTATGTGACTGTTGTCCATAGACTCATTAAAATCGAATATGATGAAAATGGTGAAGCACTTTACACCTTTAGAGGTGACGCGAATACTCAATCTTATGCTTCTGAAACTAGAATCAAAAAAGATTTAATTATTGGTGTTTACCAAACTGAAGGATATAAAGGTGCAAAGAATGTAGCTTTTGGTTTCTTTGTAACTTATTTACAATCCAATATTGGTATTATCGTTGTCGTTGTGGCTTTCGTTGTTATGGGTATATATTCTGTCTTAAATGACCGTTTATCTGTTCCATACGATGAACGATTTGAATACCTTATTAGTCAAGAAGGCGAAGCTATTGCTTTTAATAAAAGCAAGGAACTTCATATGAAAGAAAATCACAAAAAGAAAGGTGATCATTAAATATGAAGAAGAGAGTCGTCTTTGCTATTATTCCTTTAGTAGTAATTCCTCTTGTTATTGGCGGAGGTTTTGCTATTTTTATTTTCAGCAAGGGTTCAGTTAGTGAAAACCAAGCTGTAAATATTGAAATTGAAAATGCGAAAGATATCGGTGAATTAAAACTCGTTTATAAAGATGGCGATAACTATCTTAATGAATTAGATAGAACAGATTTAACTAACACAGTTGTGCTTGGTTATCAAAACGCGATGCTTGTAAATAGTGATAATCCTACCCAAGGCCGTAATTTCATTCTTGAATATGAACATCCAACAGCGACCGAATACACTGGAGACGCATTAGGCTTATATTGTTCCTTTGAAGTCAGTGACACTGACGCAAGAGGAGTTAATATTTTAAAAGCCAGTGATGGAAAATTATATTCTCAATCAAATTCTGTCGTAGATATCTATCAACCATCTAAAATCATATATAAGGAAGTAGATTCTACTTCTATTACACAAGCCAATTTTACTGTTAAAGAAGAATTAACTACTTCTAAAACATATGTTTGCAAAATTATGGATATTACCCCAACTCTTAATGGCGGTACATTCTATTACGATTTAAATTTAGCTTTGATATTTGCTACATACAATGTGACTTATGCTGGTTCTGACCAAAAGGGTACTTTTGCTCCGATTGCGTCATATTCTTATGATTCACATATTGCTAAATTTAAAGCTAATCAAGCAGCATGCCAAAACGCATCTGCGAATATCAAATTCTACTTAGAATAAGGAGGTAAAAGCATGAAAAAAAGATTATTCTTTTCTTTATTAGCAGGTATATTATTCACCGCTACTGCAGCGTCAGATGCTTTTGCCATCTTTGAATTCACCTCAAGTGAAATAAAAGTAGAAAATGTACAAACAAATGATATTAATGCTTATTTTTCTGAATCCACACAAACATATTTCCAAGTTTATTTCTTTGCTTCTCCTTATTATGCGACTGGTTCTGATTTAACTGATAGCAATGGTAACAATATTACCGATCCACTTGAAATCGCAAATAACGAGAATAACCCATACAATGATGACACACCATATTGCATTAACCATGGCAGTTACGATTCCACACACGGGAATGCTGGTTATCCAGATGGTTCATATTATTATTATTCTGCTAAATCAATTGATTCTTCTAAGTTAAGCAAAACTGCGACTGGAGAACAAGCCATTGACCGTTATGAAAAGAAAAAATGGTCTGGTTATATCATGACTAATGACACAGTTGGAATTAAAGAAGAAACCAGTACTTATTTTGCCTTATCATGCGCAAATAATATTTCTTCTAGTGATTTATCTAATATCATTGCTCAAAGTGTTTTTAAAGATCAATGGGGATTTGGTCCTGAATTTATTGGTTGGACATATAATAAGTCATTAGCTGCAGAACGTTGTATGTATTCTTCTACTGAGAGATATGGTGTTACTAGTGGTGCTTACTTAGTAGCCGCTGATGGCAGTGCTGAATCAGGTACTGCTTACGATATTGGTAACTATGGTGTTCAAGCTGTTACCACAAACGCAGTTATTTCTTCTCAAACCTCTTTAGCGTATATTGATAGTTTAACTAGTGATGGTTCTGAACAAGGCGATCAAATCATTTATTTATATCCTATTTTTGCCGCTAAAAATAACTTAAAACCACAATTAATTAATAGCAAATACACAACGTTTGCTAAATTAAGAGTTAACCCAGGTGATAATCCTGAAGGCTACCAATCTGACGAAATTGATTATTCAAAAAATCGTTACACAATTCCTTTCCAACAAACAAGTGTCGATAACGAGGCTATTTCATCTAGTACAACCACCGCAAGAAGTTATAACTATTTCGCGGATGATGTTTATGTTGATTCATCGTTAGACATTCGCTTTGATGTTAACCCATTAGGTTCTAGTGGTGGTGTATGGTCAAGTAACTGGGTCACATTAGTGACTAAGGATGACTTAATTGGTGACTTAGACACTGGTTATTATGGATTTGATATTGCTTATTGGCAATATTATGGAAGTAATATCAGCAGCCGTAATGCTCGAACCACTGTTTCAAATACTGTGACAGCCTTTAATAATACAAATGAATATGTAAAAGTTGTTTATTCCCAAAGAAATTCGACTTATGGATATTATTCTTCTAACGGATATTATTTTGGCTTTGTAATTGGTATTAGAAAGGAACATAACTACCGTATTACTGGTGATGATTTAAATGGTTCTATTGATGATTATGATAGTGCCTATGAAAACCGTATTTACGCTTTAAACCTTTCTACTTCAACTTCTGGCACAACAAGTACAACTACATCTTCTAAATACTATTTCTCGAAGAATTTCTATGTTGATCAAAGCGATGAAATCTCTATTTTAAATGAAAGTAACGCTACTACCGCTACAATTGGTTATTCTTTCTCTGCTATGAATAGCACAAACGTTCAGGCTATTAACGATCGTATGGAAGAATCCGGTATTTATTTAAATAACAATAGTAACTACTATGAAGCTATTGGTGATGGTACACCATTTAGTGTATCTAGTGATGGCAAACGTTTAGTGTCTAATGAATCTGGTAACTATGAATTTATCTTTATTGTTACTCGTAGTAATGGTACCGCTAAAAGTATTAACGTCGCGTATCGTACTTCTGATGTTTCTTACTCTATTGTGATTTTATCTAGTAAGCCAACAGAAACCTTCTTCAATGATTTTGATGATATTATTTCTAATAACACCAGTTTAGTAGCGTATGTGCAAGTAAGTGCAAATATGACTGTGGATGATACTACTTTATTCACTGACAAAAATGGTGATGGCTACACAATTAATGAAGTGCTTGCTAATGCTGGTAAAACAAAAATATATGATTCTATGAATGATCAAGAGATTTCATTATCCTTGTTTACGAATAATGAATTCTATATGTATCACGACTATGTACTTTATTTAGGATAATTATTAAATTTATATTAAGGAATAACTCGGCAAAATCCGAGTTTTTTTTATGGCTTCAATCTATTAAATTAAAAATTTAGTTGTCTAAAATATGTTAAAGTCGAAAAAATGCTCGTTTTTAAATTGAAAGCATTCGTTAAAAGGTTGTTGGCTTTTCTTTTTGCGCTGTATTTTAATTCCATAAACTTTAAGTAAGTTATCAAAAATGAATAATTGTA
>CAVEYA010000039.1:0-8159 GCA_963619935.1 bacterium
GGGTAAAACCTATCTTTTTTTATTAAATATAAATAGCTGCTTTGTGATAGTGTGACTTACTTATAATGAAATCAATAAAAACGGGCTAACTATTTTAATTAGTAACAAAAAATAATAATCACCAAACTTGTTTTGTTGGTTTTTTTCTTTATATGCTCGTATAATAAATAACGTACTCTCGAAAAGTACTTACCTATATATTCTCATTCGAGAACTTAATTGTCAGGGAAACCTGTTATTACATATATAGATTCTATTACCCATAGGGTTATCAAGGATTTTAGGTAAACTATAGTTATTTTAACTATTTTTAGTCTTAAGACTAATGAAAGGAACAATATGCAAATATTATCACATTTACCAGATGTGGATTTGTTGTGGTTAATTATTGGTTGTATTGCGGCATTAGTGGTTGGTGCAGGAAGTGTTTTATTAATTCCTGTATTCAAAAAGCAAAGAGCAAGCAAAAGTGCTTCTAAACTAATCCGTGACGCTGAAATTAAAGCCGAACACATCACAAAAAACGCACAGTTAGATGGCAAAAAAGCTGTGTATGAAATGAAACAAGAAGCCGACAAAGAAATTAAAGAAAGAAAGCAAGAAGTTATTAATCAAGAAAATAAACTCTTGCACCGTGAACAAAGCATTGATCGTAGAGATGCTGCTTTAATTCAAAAAGAAACGACATTGGATGAAAAGAATGAAACCTTAAATCGTCGTTTAAGAGAATTAGACAAAAAGGAAGCTACCTTACAAACAAAGATTGATAGCATTATTAATGAACTTGAAAAGGTCGCTCAAATGAGTACACAAGAAGCTAAAGATGAACTCTTTGCCCGTGTGGAAAGCAAGATTTCTAAAGAAATTGCGGCCTTTGTTAAAACAAAAGAAGATGAAGCAAAAGAACAATGCGATGAAAAAGCTAAAGAAATGCTTGGTTTAGCATTATCTAAGTACGCTCAAGAAGTCACAACCGAAAAAACAGTGTCTGTTGTTGCTCTTCCTAGTGATGAAATGAAGGGTCGTATTATTGGTCGTGAAGGTCGTAATATCCGTACCTTAGAACAATTACTCGGTGTTGATTTAATTATTGATGACACTCCAGAAGTAATTACTGTCTCTTGCTTTAATCCTATTAGAAGAGAAATTGCTAGATTATCACTTGAAGCTTTAATTAAAGATGGTCGTATTCAACCAGGAAGAATTGAAGAAATCGTCGAAAAATGTAAAGCCGAAGTGGAAGAAGGCATTCATAAAACTGGTCAAGAAGTGGCTTTCAAACTTGGTTTACCAAGAATTAATAAAGAATTATTAGATTATGTTGGACGTTTAAAATATCGTACTTCATATGGTCAAAACGCTTTAGACCACTCCATTGAAGTAGCCTATTTATCCGGTATCATGGCGGCGGAACTTGGCTTAGACCAAAACCTCGCTAAGAGAGCAGGTTTATTACATGATATTGGTAAAGCTGCTGACTTTGAAATGGAAGGTAGCCACGTTGAAATCGGTGCTCGTTTAGCTAAAAAATATGGTGAACCAGAAGTTGTTATTAATGCGATTGAATCTCACCATGGTGACACCGAAGCCAAATTTGTTATTTCCAATTTAGTGCAAGCTGCTGATACATTATCCGCTGCACGTCCAGGTGCACGTAGTGAAATCTTAGAAAACTACATTAAACGTATTGAACAACTTGAAGAGATTTGTAAATCATATGATGGTGTTTATCAATCTTACGCTATGCAATCAGGCCGTGAACTTCGTGTCATGGTTATTCCTGATAAGATTGATGATATCGGCGCCTTCAAGTTAGCACGTGAAATTAAAGAAAGAATTGAAAATGAAATGACCTATCCTGGTCAAATTAAAGTTTCGGTCATTCGTGAATATCGTGCGATTGAAACCGCGAAATAGTTATAAACCTATTTCATAGAAAGAATTTATTTTGAAAATTTTATTTATTGGAGACATTGTCGGCCGTGTTGGCCGAAGAATGGTTAAAGAAAAAGTTCCTTATTTTGTCGAAAAATATGGCATTGACTTTGTCATTGCAAATGGCGAAAACGTCACACATGGTAAAGGATTAATTAAGCATCATTATGATGAATTGATCAATAGTGGTGTGGATTGTGTTACTTTAGGTAACCACTATAACTCTAAAAATGAAATCACGAGATATATTAACGCTGCTGATAGATTAGTCAGACCACTTAATTTATTAAACGATTTCCCAGGCGAAGGTAGTGCCCTATTTGATGTAGATGGTGTCACTATTAGAGTAACTAATATTCTCGGTTCTGCTTTTATTGAAGAACAAGTTAATTCTCCTTACTTAAGCATACTAGAATTATTAGAAAATGAAGAACCTGCCACAATTCATATTATTGATTTCCATGGGGAAGCAACTGGTGAAAAGCAATGCTTTGCTTACGCTTTTGATGGCAAGGTAAGTGCAGTGCTTGGAACACATACTCATGTACAAACACATGACGCCCATGTTTTAGAAAAAGGAACAGCCTTCATCTCAGATGTCGGGATGACAGGATATTATGATGGAGTGCTTGGATTTGATAAAGATTCTGTAATTAAAAAAACAGTTTATGGCCAAGCTTCTAAATTTACTCCACCAAACGAAGGAAGAGGTGTATTCTCCGCAGTCGTTATTGATATTGATGACTATACCGGACTTGCTAACGACATATTTGAAATTTACTTTGTAGAGCCAGAAAAATGAAAACTAAAGTTATTAATACCCCAAATCTAATTAAAGCCGCAGATAGGCAAAAAAAGGCCACTGTCTTTGAAATTGCGAAAAATGAACACTTCGCTGACTTGCAAAAATTAATAGTGGGGCAAAAATATTTCATTAAGACTTATGGTTGCCAAGCTAATGTCCGTGATGAAGAAACAATGCGTGGCATGCTTGAAAGCGTGGGCTATACCCAAACTGATAACGTCGAAGAAGCTGGTGTCATTATTATTAATACCTGTGCGGTTAGAGAAAATGCAGAAGATAAGGTTTATGGCGAGATTGGTAATCTTAAAAGGTTAAGAAAGATTAACAAAAATCTCGTACTAGCGTTATGTGGCTGTATGGTGGAACAACCAGAAATCTTAAATAAAGTGATGACCACATATCCAGAAGTTAATCTCTTTTTCGGCACACACGAAATTGGTCATTTATTAGATTTAATTTATGACGCGATTACAAAAGGCGAAAGAATTGTTTCAATTGAATCTAAAGCTGGTGAAGTTGTTGAGGGTTTACCAACCTGTCGTAATAATAATTACAAAGCCTTTGTGAATATTATTTATGGATGCGATAAATTCTGTACTTATTGTATTGTTCCATATACAAGAGGGAGAGAAAGAAGCCGCAAATTTGATGAAGTATTAAGCGAATGTCAACAACTTGTAGACTTAGGCTATCAAGAAATTACTTTATTAGGTCAAAATGTAAATGCCTATGGTAAAGATTTAACTGAAGGTAAAGACTTTGCTGATTTATTAGAAGCAGTGGCAAAATTAGGTATTCCAAGATTAAGATTTACAACCTCTCATCCATGGGACTTCTCAAGTAAAATGATTGATGTTATTGCAAAATATCCAAATATTATGAAGTTTATTCATTTGCCAGTGCAGTCTGGAAATGATGAAGTACTTCGTAAGATGGGCCGCAGATATAATCGTGAAAAATATCTTTCACTTGTGAAAGAAATGCGCGAAAAGATACCTGGTTTATCTTTGTCTACTGACATCATTGTGGGATTCCCAAATGAAACAGAAGAACAATTTAATGACACAGTCTCACTAGTGGATGAAGTAAAATATGAAGCTGCTTTTACTTTTATTTATTCACCAAGAAAAGGAACACCTGCCGCTAAGATTAATGATGATGTACCTTATGAAGTTAAATCGAGAAGATTCCAAGAATTGGTAAAACATCTTGAAAAACACATTGAAGCATCTGCTAAAGCAATGGTGGGCAATACATACGATATTCTTGTCGACGGTGTGTCTAAAACTGATGAAAATATGTTATCTGGTTACACTGAAACTAATAAATTGGTCCATTTTAAAGGCGATGAATCCTTAGTAGGCAAAATTATTAAAGTAAAAATTACTGATTCACATACTTATTCCTTAATCGGAGAAATTGTGAATGAATGATTTAGATATAATTCTTAAAGAATTAAAAGACGCACTTTATCAAAGAAAAGAAGTACAAGAATATCTCAAAAATAAAAAACTTTTAGAAGAAGACATTTCTTTAAAAAAGATGCGTGAAGATATTGCTAGATTAAAAGTAGATGGTAAAGAAGTAGAAAGAAATAACTTATTAAAAATCTATGAAAGCCATCCTCTAGTAAATAACTTTGAAGCCTCAAAAAAAGAAGTTGAATCATTAATTCAGTCGTTAAAAGATATAATTCAATAAATGTGAACTAATAATTCACATTTTTTAATGTTATGATGTATCTATGATTTATGTAATATGTGGTCCAACCGGAAGTGGTAAAACAAGCACGGCAATTAAATTAGCGAAACTCAAACACGCACCGATCGTGAATGCGGATGCTTTTCAAGTTTATCAAGAAATGAATATTGGCACCGCAAAAATAAGTAAAGATGATCCAAATTATCATAATCATTATCTTTTAGATATCATTTCCCCGAATGAAACTTTTTCGGTGATGGAATATCAAAAATTATTCCGTGAAACGATTGATAAATTAACTAAACAATATCAAGACATCATTGTGTGTGGTGGAACTGGATTATATATCCGTGCTTCTCTTTATGATTATGTTTTTGAAAAACAAGAAAATGATGATACATCTGATTTAGAAAAACTAAGCAATGAAGAGTTATATGAAATGCTTATTAAATTAGATAAAGAGGCCACTGAAACAATTCATATGAATAATCGAAAAAGAGTAATTAGAGCGATTAGTATTGCTAGAACAAATAAGCAAAATAAATCTAGTACGATTAACGCTCAAAAACATGAATTAATTTACCCAAATGTGCGTATTTTAATGCTTAATCCACCGAGAGATGAGTTATATCAAAATATTAATCTAAGAGTAGATAAGATGTTTCAAGAAGGCTTAGTGGACGAAGTTAAATATTTATTAAATAAATATAACTTATCTTTAACTGCAAAAGCTGCGATTGGTTATAAAGAAGTAATTGATTATTTAAATGGTCAATTATCATTAACGGATTGTATTGAACTAATTAAAAAAAGAACAAGAAACTACGCTAAAAGACAAGTAACATTCTTTAAAAATCAATTTGATTTAGAAATGTTTACTAATCAGGAACAATTATTGGAGGCAATTAAAGATGAATGAACAATTTGATCGGACAATTGGATTAATTGGTGAAGATAATTTTCATAAAATCCAAGATAAAAGAATTGCGATAATTGGCCTCGGTGGTGTTGGTGGAACTGCTTTAGAAGCACTGGTTAGAACTGGATTTCAACATTTTGTGCTTATTGATTTTGACAATGTAGATATCACTAATTTAAATCGACAGATTCTATATACGAGTGAAGATGTTGGTAAATTAAAGGTTGAATCCGCAAAAAATAGAATTCTTTCCGTTAATCCAAATTGTGATATTGCTACTTATAATTTAAAGATTGATGCGCAAAATATTCATACACTGTCAAAAATTGATTTCATTGTTGACGCAATTGACGATATAAAAGGTAAAATAGCAATAGCAAAATTCGCGAATGAAAATAATATACCTGTGATTGTTTCTCTGGGAATGGCCAAAAAGAAAGATCCTTCTTGTTTAAAAATTGTACGCTTAGATAAAACAACAACTGATCCGTTAGCCAGAAAGCTCCGCTATGAAATGAAAAAAGTGGGAATTGATACAAGTAAGATTATGAGCGTCTATTCCACTGAAGTAGTTGAACAAAGCGGGGCGAAATTGAATTCACTAATGATGGTCCCTTCAACTGCGGGATTATTAATTGCGAGTTATGTATTAGATTATTTATTAAAGGAGTAAAAAACATGAAAAACATTAATGAAATTGCTAAAAAATTAAATATTGATGAGGAATATGTTATTCCTTATGGAAAAGACAAAGCTAAGATTGATTTATCTATTTTAGATAAAGTAGGTAATAATCCAGATGGTAAATTAGTTTTAGTAACGGCGATTACTCCTACTAAAGCGGGCGAAGGTAAAACAACCACAACAATTGGTTTACATGATGGCTTCCATCAAATTGGTGTTAACTCATTAGCCTGTTTAAGAGAACCTTCTTTAGGGCCAGTGTTTGGTATTAAAGGTGGGGCCACTGGGGGTGGCAAAGCCAGTGTTATTCCAAGCGAAGATATTAATTTACATTTCACTGGTGATTTACATGCTTTAACAAGTTCGATTAACTTAATCAGCGCTGTTATTGATAATCATATCTTCCAAGGTAATGAATTAAGAATTAATCCAGATAAGATTGTTTGGAAAAGAGCCCTTGATATGAATGATCGCGCTTTAAGAAGTGTGACGGTCATGCAAGATGAGAAAAAAGGACAACCAAGACACGATGAATTTGTCATTACTGTGGCAAGTGAATTAATGGCTATTCTTTGTTTAGCTAAAGATGAAGAAGATTTCCATCAAAGAATTAATGAAATTATCGTGGCTTATAACTTTGACGATGAACCAGTGAAATTAAAAGATTTAAGAATCTCAAATGCGGTGATGAAATTAATGAAAAATGCTTTATTACCAAACTTAGTACAAACTTTAGAAGAAAATCCTGTATTAATTCATGGTGGTCCATTCGCTAATATTGCCCATGGATGTAATTCCTTGATTGCTACTAAGTTAGCCCTCAAATTAGCTCCAATTGTAGTTACAGAAGCTGGTTTCGGTGCAGACTTAGGAGCAGAAAAGTTCCTTGATATTGCTTGTCGCGTTGGTGGGCTTAAACCAGACGCAGTGGTGATGGTAGCGACAATCCGTGCATTAAAAATGCATGGTGGTCAGCCTTTTGAAGAATTAAACATTGAAAATGTCGATGCTTTATTAAACGGTGTTTGTAATTTAAAACATCATATGGATAGCATTGCTAAATATCATTTACCAGTAGTGGTGTGCATTAACCATTTTGATAGCGACACCGAAAAAGAAACTAAAGCTTTAGAAAAATGGTGTGAAGAACAAGGCTATGAATATGCCTTCTGTAGCGGTTTCCGCGATGGCGGTAAAGGGGCAGTTGAATTAGCTAAGAAAGTCAAAGAAACACTAGAAAATAAAGAATCAAAATACGCTCCACTATATGAACTTAATTTACCAATCAAAGAAAAGATTAGTAAAATTTGTCAAAACATCTATGGAGCAAAAGAAGTTATTTATACTCCATTAGCAGAAGAACAAATCGAAAAATACACTAAGATGGGTTATCAAAATGCTTTAATTTGTATTGCTAAAACTCCTCAATCTATTACTGATAACGCAAAAATATTAGGAGCGCCTACTGGATTTACGATTACTATTCGTGAAGTAAGGTTATCTGCTGGAGCAAACTTTATTATTCCTTTAACGGGTTCAATTATGACTATGCCAGGATTACCTAAAGTGCCTGCGGCAGTAAAAATGGAAGATAAATAATCATCTTCTTTTATTACTTTTTTAGAAACAGCGATTAACTTCAATTGAAAGAATTAGATAAGATGAAAATAAATATTGGAGAAATATATTTAAAAAATATTGGAACAAAGTAGGATTGTGATAATCGTGATGACTATAAAGCAAACTTTACTTTAAACGAACGGTTTGCTTATATCGTGTCATAACAATAAAAATTATTTTTTAAAATAAAATGAATTCCTCCTAGTTACTAATTAGGAGAAAATTTCTTGTCACTTTTAAAATTAGTTAATGTAACAAAAAAATATATCACTGAAAATAATGTACGTTATGCACTAAATAATGTTTCTTTTTCATTAGAAAATAATGGATTAGTAGCTATCGTTGGAAAATCTGGTAGTGGTAAATCAACAATTATTAATCTAATTTCGTTATTAGATAAACCTGATTATGGTCAAATTATATTTGATGACAAAAACATCAATAAATTTTCGCATAAAAGAAAGCTTCAATATCACAATCAAGATATGGCGATTG
>CAVEYA010000040.1:0-4920 GCA_963619935.1 bacterium
ATATTACTATTTATGCATGCCAATTATTGAAAATGAATTCTTAAAAGTTGAAGCAAATTTGAAAGGTGGAGAATTACTCCACGTTATCAGTAAACTTGATAATCAAGAATTGTTATATCAAGCAAATGAAGAATGGAAACATCATGATGTAATTCTTTTTCCTTTTATTGGCCCTGATAGTAATTATGTGATTGATGGTAAGAAGCTTGGTTGTCCAACACAACACGGTTTTATTAGGACTTCCACCTTTACTTTAGTGGAGTTAACTCCTGATAAAATGGTCATGGAATTTAAGGATAATGAAGAAACATTAGAATGTTATCCTTTCCATTTTATTTTAAGGGCCACTTATTCTTTAAATGGTAACACCTTAAAAAGAGAATACGATGTTATTAATAAAAGTGATAAAACACTTCCTTTTCAATTAGGAGATCACGCTGCGTACATCGTAAAGTTTAATAAAGCCACGATTCACTTTGGTAAAGAAGATATCTACTATTATCCAAGAAAAAATAATCAATTTATCGCTCAGTCTAGTTTATTTTTAGAAAATAAGGATTATTTATTAAATAAAACGGACTTTGCTAAATATCAAACTATATTAATTAAAACGCCTAAGGAGAACATAGTCTTAGATACTGGCGTTGGCTATTCTTTAACTTATCAAATATCATCTCCATATATCGCGATATGGTCACCAGAAAAAGAATCATCCTTTGTATGTATTGAACCTTGGTGGGGTATGGCGGTATATGAAGGAAGAGATTTAGAAATGCGAAATTGGAAAGATGTAAACTTTGCTAAGACTATTCAGCATTTTGAAGAATCTATCTCTTTTAATAAAATCATTAAAAGCAAATAAGCATTTTGTAATACCGGTTTTTATTCCTTTTTTAACATTTTGAATACCCGATTTTATTCCTTTTTACAATTTTAAAAGCAAGTTTAATATAATTAAAAAGCAACTTTTTTTCGTTGCTTAATAAATTTTGTAATTTTTAAATCAAAAAGTGCTTATTTTTTCCAAATTTCTTGATTCACTACATCAATGTTTTCTTTAATGATTTTTACCACTCTAGCAGACACATCAGTGACATCATAATGTTCTGGTGTTTTTGCATTTTTGTAATTTGTTAATTCCCAATCAATAGCCTTTAAAATACCTTCTTCGGTAATTCCTGAAACCACGATTGAACCAGCTTCTACACCCTCCGCTCTTTCGGTTGAGGTACGGATTAACACAGCAGGAAAATGTCTCATTGAACATTCTTCGGTTAAAGTGCCACTATCACTTAAGGTAATAAAAGCATTTTCTTGTAGTTTCACATATTCAAGAAAACCAAAAGGCTTTAAATTGTGGATTAAAGGATGCATTTTAAAGTTCCTTTTTTCTAACATCTTTCTTGTCCTTGGATGAGTAGAGAATAAGACTGGCATTTGATATTTTTCCGCAATTGCATTAATCGCATTCATTAAAGAATAAAAATTCTTTTCGATATCAATATTCTCTTCTCTATGAGAAGACACAATAATGTATTTACCCTTTTCCACACCCATTTCTTCTAAAACTTTACTATCTTCAATATCTTTAGAATGGTTATTTAATACTTCTAACATTGGAGAGCCAGTAATAAAGGTATATTTTTCTTCGATTCCCTCTTTCATTAAATTAGCGTAAGCGTGGTCAGTATAAGGAAGATTAATATCACTGATATGATCCACAATCTTACGATTAATCGTTTCTGGGACGTTCCAGTCCCCACAACGATTGCCAGCTTCCATATGGAAAATAGGTAATTTAAGTCTTTTTGCCGATATTGCACAAAGTGCACTATTAGTGTCCCCTAAAATTAATACTGCGTCAGGTTTAAGTTCACTTAATAAATCATAAGATTTACTAATCGCGTTACCAATAGTCTCGCCAAGATTTTTACCCACACAGTTTAAATAATAATCAGGGGCTCTAAGTTTTAACTCTTCAAAGAAGATTTGATTAAGTTCATAATCATAGTTTTGTCCTGTATGGACTAAGATTTGCTCAAATTCTTGATCACAAGCTTTAATTACTTCACATAAACGAATAATTTCTGGACGTGTGCCAATAATGGTCACTAATCTAATTTTCTTATTTGCCATCTTTAATTACCTCTTCATAGTATGTATCTGGATGATTTGCATCAAACGGTTCATTTGCCCACATAATTGTGACACTATCAGTGTTACCAATATTAGTAATACTGTGGGTGTATCCCGTTGGGATATCCACCACTTGTAATTTATTACCTGAAACAATATATTCAATGACTTTATCATCATTTACTTTTCTAAATTTAATGGAACAAGTACCACTCACAGTTAAGAATTTTTCGTTCTTTGTATGATGGTAATGATTTCCCTTAACTATACCCGGTTTAGCGATATTAACAGAGACTTGTCCATTAAATGGAGTTTTTAAAAATTCGGTGAAACTACCGCGATTATCAATATGCATATTTAAGTCATAACTAAACTGATCGGTTGGTAAATAACTTAGATATGTTGCGTATAGTTTTCTTTCAAAATCATCCTTCATTGAAGGAGTGGATAAGTCATTACGGCTTTCTTTAAAAGAGTAAAGAAGGTCCGCTAAATGGCCTAAAGAACAGTCATAAACAGGCTTTATTGATAATATTTCTTTAGAGCCACTATGACTATCTAGATTAATAATATCTAGCCAACTTTGGCAGATATCATCAATATAGTTATAGTGAACAATATATTCTCTATCTCTGATCTCAATTGGTAAATCATGAGCAATATTATAGGCAAATGTCGCTAATGCACTATTATAGTTTGGTCGACACCATTTGCCAAAGACATTGGCCAATCTATAAATATAGACTGGTAAGGAAGAATTAAATAAATAATCTTCCGCCATCTTTTTACTCTTACCGTAATCATTATCTAATTCTGCTTGTATTGAAGAAGCGTAAATTAAAGGAATTTTTCTATTCGATTCAAGAATCACATCCACTAAGTGTTTAGTGAAATTGGTGTTACCATCATAGAACTCTTCTTTGTTCATTGGGCGATTGACACCAGCTAAATGAATGATAAAGTCGCTTTTTGCCACTAAAGAGGCTAAATCAGTCACATTATCAACATCCACACTTAAAACTGTGTGTCCATTATTTTTAAGCCACAACGAGACATTTTGGCCAATAAATCCTTTTGCCCCAGTTACTAAGATATTCATAATTAATCGTGTTGTCTAACAGGACCACCAAAGAGTTCTAATCTCTTTAATAGTTGTTTCATTCCTTCTACATCAAGTCGCCCAGTATTATGGGAAGTATAAGATTCACCTAAATTTAATTTCTTATTACCCTTAGAGAAATACTTATCATAATTTAAATCACGGTTATCTGCTTTAACTCTAAAGAAATTATCTAAGTCTTCCGCTCTTAGCATTTCTTCTTGGGTCACTAATGTTTCATATAACTTTTCCCCATGACGTGTGCCAATATATTCAATACCAGTATGGGAATTAGTTAATTCAATAATTGCTTTTGCTAATGTTTCAATCGTGGCAGCAGGTGCTTTTTGCACAAATAAATCGCCTTGTTCACCATGTTCAAATGCATATAGCACTAAATCTACTGCATCATCTAATGTCATCATAAATCTAGTCATGTCTGGATTAGTGATGGTAATTGGTTTATTTTCATGAATTTGGTTTAAGAATAAAGGAATCACACTACCGCGTGAGGCCATTACGTTACCGTAACGTGTTAAGCATAACACTGTGTCACCTGGTAATAGTTGTCTACTTCTCGCTATTACATTCTTTTCCATTAATGCTTTAGAAATACCCATTGCATTAATTGGGTAAGCAGCTTTATCAGTTGATAAGAAAATTGCTTTCTTTACGCGGTTCTCAACACAAGCAGTAATTACATTATCAGAACCAATAACATTAGTCTTCACTGCTTCTAATGGGAAGAATTCACAGGATGGAACTTGTTTAAGCGCGGCCGCGCTAAAAACATAGTCCACTCCTTTGAAGGCATCTTTAATGGAGTTATAATCACGAACATCACCAATATAAAATTTTAATTTTTCGTTATTATATGCTTTTCGCATATCATCTTGTTTCTTTTCATCACGGGAAAGAATTCTAATCTCTTTAATATCAGTTTTTAAAAATCTATCTACAACGGCATGGCCGAATGAACCAGTACCACCAGTAATGAGTAATACTTTATTACTTAACACACTTGTGTCCTTATCAGCGTGTTCATGAAGTTTTTCTTTTACTCTTTCTAGTTTTAATTGATCTGCTTTGCTTTCATCTTTTTCATAAGAAACATAAGTTCTTAAAGAGATACCGACAAGTTCACTAGCTTCTTGTTGGGTTAATTTGCATTTATTGCGTATTTCTTTCAGTGTCATAATTGCACCTCTATTCATATTTATTATAAATAGTTATATTACTAGTGCAATAAAAAAGTGCAATTACTGCACATTTATTAGTTTATTTTATTACCCGACTTATGTGAAAATTAAGACTGTATAGGATTAATTAACACATAATGAAAATGCATAACAAATCTTGGACGTACACTGCTGTTCGTTCTGCTGGTATTAAACTTGTTAACATTTTGTTTTTTATTAGGGCAACGTGATAATTTTTTGATTTTGCTTACTTTCATTAAACAATTTTAATGGTAATGCTCGGACGCACACTGCGGTCCGTGTAGTCGACGCTGCGGTTGCTGAGGTTGCCGCCATAGTCGACGCCGGACGCGTAGTCCGAATAGTCAGAACGAGGAGAACGAGTCCAATACCAACCATTGTATTTATAAGAGGAATTAGTACTGTTATATGCACCATTTGCCCTTGCATAATCAGTAGTTTTGCATTCTCTTGTTGTAGTATCAC
>CAVEYA010000041.1:0-7191 GCA_963619935.1 bacterium
ATAATATATTTAAAGATAAATCTTTAATCATTATTTTATTTATTAATCTCATTTTACTAATGTAAAATAATAAGACGAGGTAATAAATATGAAAAACGTTAAATTTGTTCTTCCCTTAATTCCTATTTTATTATTAACCAGTTGTGGTATAACCTTTTCTAATAAAAAAGGTGATGTGATTATAGATGCAGTAATGAAAGCAAATACCGCTATTGAAATGAAAAATATTTATGAGCTTGGTGAATTAAAAACTGGTAATTTTCAATTAGAAAATAGCATGAACTTTAATCAACAAAATGGTGGTTTTATTCTTTCTGTTGATAATGAAGGCAAAGCTAGTGTTTATTCGATTTTAACTGAAAGCAACATTATTGATGAAATAGGTTCAGGATTTGGATGTAATTCTTATGATTCTGATATTAGTGGTGGATATTTCATTATTAATAACGGTGTGACTAATGTCTATGACGCATTAGGCAATCATTTATTTGTAGATAGCGATAAAATTATCACCTCCATTTCTGATGGTGTGACTAGTGATGGATCGGAATATGCAGATGTGCAAGATAATGAAGGTAACCACTATTTTTATGTATATGAAAATGGCGTGCCAACTCTTAAAGCTTCACTTAACGAAAACGATTATGAAAGCGGTTCCTCTTATGTTGGTGACACTTTCTTAAACTTAACAAACTATGGTCATAAGGGTTATAAAGCTTATTATTATAATAAAAGAATTATTGTCTTTGACAATAACAATAACGAAATCACCTCTTTTGCGGAACCGGCCGCGGATAATAAGTTTTTTATCGGTGATTTCTATATTTATCAAAAGAGTACTTTGATTGATGATTATAACAATAACTATGATTATTTAGATGCTTCTGGTAATCGTTATATTTTAGAAACATATCGTTTAAATTATTTAACTGGCGATGTGGAATCTATTAATGTGGATTATGTTTTAACAACCACTGCAGTTAGTCCATTTTATAATGCAAGAAAGGTATATGCTTATGTTTCCGCAAATCTAAAAAAGATTTCTGAAAAGAAAACATTATCAAGCAATATAACTACTTGTTTAATTGATGAAAATGGGGCAACACATGAAGATGTAACTGGTATTGATTTAAATAGTTTTGAGCGTTTTGGCCATAATTATTACAATACACAAAACCAAACCATTTATGATGGTAATTTAAATGAAATATCCATTTTAACTGGTTTATCTCCTGTTAAAGTCAATAACGCTGGTTTAATTGTTTGTAAAAAAGATAATCTTTACGGTGCAATTAATGAAGAAGGCAAGGTTGTTATTCCTTTTAAGTTCAAAACTATTTATACAGACTATATGAGTGATAACTCTTTATTAGCAAAAGATAATGCAGGAGATTACTGTGTTCTTAGTTTTAACGCAAGATTTGCAACATATGCAGTTAGTAAAGTTTTAACTGATTTGAAGGAATGTGAAGTCACCTATCTTGGTGGAGACGCATATAAGTTTACTGATGAAACTGTATATCCTTACATACTACATATAACAAATGGTGAAGTGAAAAAAGAAACATCTATTAGCACAAGCAAGTTTTATTCTATGACTGGTGTAATCAGTGCATCAGCGGCAGATAAAGCAAAATATTACATTTTAGAAGTTGATTGCTCCCACATGTATTCTTTATATAATTTCCAGGTTGCGGATTATACAATAAATCATCGATAAACCTATTTTTAGGCCACTAGAAAGTTATTTAATTAAAATATATCCATTAAATCACTTCTTTTAATATTTACTCCACAAACGTTAATTTTGTGATTTTCGTTTGGTTTTATAAAAGCTATTTTAATTAATTAACTTGTTAAAATAATATATTAGTGTTTAAATTGATAAAAATTATGCAAAGAAAACAACTATTAAATACATTAATTCTCCTCATCTCATTCCTGATGATAGCAGTGCTACCATATGATATATTTTTTCCTAATTCTATAGTGGCTCAATGTCATTTAAAGATCACTTTATTAGTGTGTTATTTAGTGTTTGCGATATTGTTTATTCACTTCACTAAGATCCGAGCGGTTTACACTGGCAAAACAAAGATTGCTAATTTCTTTTGGTTACTACCTTTATTTTTTATTGCCTTTACTAATTTATTCTATGACACAGTCGTTATGGGCACACCGGTATTAAATATCTTTACTAGTATTAGCAATGCTTTTAAAACTAATCCAGAGTTTGAAATCTATGAAATAGTGATTGTTATATTAGGTTCCATATGTGAAGAAATAATCTTCCGTTATGTTTTACAAAAGAATCTATTAATGGCCCATAAAATAGTTCGTATTTTAGTGGCAGCAGCGATATTTGCTGCTTTCCATATTACAGACTTCTTAGCTGCGATATTAAAGTTAAATTTAGAGCCAATTAAATTATTACAAATCCTTTATGCCTTCTTTATTGGTATTGTCCTTGGTGTTCTTTATGAATACACGAATAATATTTTTGTACCTATTGCGTTCCATATTCTCTTTAATTTATGTAACGACACGATTTATAACGCTTTTGCTAGTGGTGGTACTTGGCAATTTTATGTTAACGCTATATGTTTTGGGGCATTTGGTTTAGCTTATATTGCAGTGTTTTACTTTATTATTCTTAAGAAAGAGAATCGATAGTGATATAATATTCTTCACTAGGAATTTTTTATGAAAACTAATAACTTATTAAAAATTACCGCAACAAGTTTTATTTCTTTATGTTGTGGGGCTGGAATTGCTTTATCTATTTGTCACAATAATTTAAGCGAAGCTTTAGCGTATTATTCACCAACTACTGTTTACTATAATGGTGACGCTAAAACATATTATAAAAGTATTAATGCTTCAAGTTCTGGTGACACTTTATTATCTGCACTTCGTTCTTTAAATACTTCTAAAAGAAAGAAAACCATGGGTTATAAAAAGATGGGCACATCTTCTTCTACTAGCCCATTTGTTTATACTGATTATGATCCTGCTACGGCAAAAAAAGATAAAAACGGACAAACATACGGTACTTCTTTATTAAGCTTTTATTCTGGTATTTCAACAACTTCATATAATAAAGAGCACGTTTGGCCAAATTCTAGAGGTGGTAATAAAGTCGAAGACGATATTCATATGCCTCGACCAACTATTTCTACTGAAAACACTGCACGTGGTAACTCAGTTTACTATGAAGGGAAAACTAGTAGCGCAAGTGGATGGGATCCATACACTGCTTTTAACAGTTCGATAGGCTGCTATAACGGAGAAGGTATTCGTGGTGAATGCGCACGTATTATCTTCTATTGTGTAGTTGCATCATCTTCTTTAGTGTTAAATGATAACACCAGTAATTCTGGTAACAATATGGGTAAATTAACTGATTTACTTGAATGGAATATTAAGTATGCAGTTAATGAACGTGAATATCGCCGTAATGAAGGTGCTGAATATTTACAAGGTAACCGCAACCCATTTATTGATCATCCTGAATATGCTTGTAAGATTTGGGGTAACACCAATGCGGAAACACAGGCTATTTGTAAAAACAATTTACCAGATATTCCAAGTGGTAAAGAAGTTAGTGGAGATAACGCTAATTACACCAATGGCGACACAAGCGGAGATACCGGCGGAAATACTGATCCTGGAACTGGTGGAGATAGTGATAACAAAGATGATAGTTCTAGTAAAAAAGGTTGTAGAGCATCTATTGGTGGCTCTAGTATCATCTTATTCGTCGCTAGTGCAACTGCCTTAGGTGTTGTCATTAAAAAGAAAAAAGACGATAAAGATAAAACTGATAAATAACAAATGAAAAAGCCAACAAAACTGGCTTTTTTCTTTTAAATTTATTTCAAATTATTAATTATATTCTTAATACAAAGAGTTAATTCATTTACTACTTTATCGTATCTATTTGTGTACCATGGATCTTCGATATAACTAATAGATGGCGTGTATTGGTATATAGGTTTAAATTTATTTTGATTATCTATGAGTAATCTATTTAAGTAATTTAAATTGCTATTATCCATGTAGTAAATAACATCTGCCCAATCATAATCTTGCTTATTTATTCTTTGAGCTTCGTGTTTATTAAATGGTATCCCTTGTCTATATAGTTCATTTTTCATTGGCGGATATATATCATTTCCGATTTCTTCTAAAGAAACTGCACGCGAGATAATATTAAATTCATTCTCTAAATGCATTTTATTGATTAAGTCTTTCATGATAAATTCCGCTGCAACTGAGCGGCAGATATTTCCATGGCAGACAAAGATAATATTTTTCATATCAAGCATATTATCATATTTTAGTTTATAATAGTGAGGAGAGGTATTTATATGCGTAAACAAATTATTCCTATCTTAATAGCATCTAGCTTATTAGTTTTAACTGGTTGTAATACTAGTAAAAAAGACAATCCTGTTGATCCTGTTGATCCTGTCGATCCTGTGGATCCAGTTGATCCGCCAGAAGTTAAAACAGAAGAAGTCACAATTCGTTTTAATGGGGAAAACACACGCAGTGACTTATCAGGCGGTTCAGATTTAAATAATAGTGGCCCTAAAGCAGCGTTTACAGCGTTATTTAATGAAAGTTTAGATGGATTTATGACTGGTTATAGTTCCACTGCGGTTTTTATGACTCTTTATCAAGATGATGACCACTCATCATTCTGCATTGGCTCTAAATCAGCAGGTGGTTCAATATCATTAAATTTCAGTTATGAGATAGTCAAAATGACTTTTGAAATTCAAGCCTATTGTAAATATATTGCCTATAACAATTCTTACACTGGTGATACTGATTCAAAGGTTACTGTTGCGGGCACAAGTTATAGTCTTGCAAGAGACGATGCTTCTACTAGCTTAAGTACAGTAGAAACACATTCTTTAGATTTTGCTACCCCAATTACTAAATTAGACATTAGTAATGAAGATGGAAAACAAAGAACCTATATTAACTGCATAACTTTTACATACAAAACTAAATAGATTTATTAATTTTATAAACACTAATTCTTCTTTTTGGATTAGTGTTTTTTTTATAACCTTTGTCTGTAATAGTGATATTATTTATTTGGAGGTAATTTTTTTATGAAAAACTTTAAAAAATACATTTGTGAAGCAATTGGCACAGCAGTATTGGTGTTTTTTGGTTGTGGTGTAGCAGTATTAACTGACGCTAACTTTGTTGCCACATCATTAGCCTTTGGCTTAGTTATTGTTGCTATGGCGTATTCCATTGGTAATGTTTCAGGTTGCCATATTAATCCTGCTGTTTCTCTTGCTATGCTCATTAGAAAAGAGATTTCACTTGTTGATTTCCTTTTCTATGTTCTTGCTCAATTTGTTGGCGGCATTATTGGGGCACTTCTTTTAGGATTAGTTTCAAGATGTGATTTTGCTTCTTTAGGTGGAAATGAAATCCAAGCTTTATTAAAAACTAGTGAAGACACTCTTGATTTTGGTTCCTACGCTGGTGCGTTTTTAGTAGAAGTTGTTTTAACATTCGTCTTTGTAATCGCTATTCTTGGTGTTACAGATAAAAAACATCATGATGGTAAACACGCTGGATTAGTAATTGGTGGCGCTTTAACATTAGTTCACTTATTAGGCTTAGGATTTACTGGTACATCAGTTAACCCAGCTAGAAGTTTTGGACCTGCTCTATTACAAGCTTTTGCCGGTAACACAACATCCTTACAACAATGTTGGATTTGGATTCTTGCTCCATTAGCTGGTGGCGCATTAGCAGCTTTAGTTTATACTTTAATTTGTAATAAAAAAGACGCTAAAGAAGCAGAATAATTAATTAGCTAAATAATAAAAAAGGTGGGCGATTTGCCCATCTTTTTTATGTCAATTAGGCATTTTTTAATATATCAATTACTACATCAATCATCTTTTCAAATTCTTGTATTACTAAATATTCATATCTTCCGTGATGATTATATGAACCAGTACCAAGGTTTGGTGTGACAAGTCCCATTTTAGAAAGAGTTGCGCCATCAGTGCCACCTCTTATTTTTGTGCTCCTTGGAGTAAGACCATTTTTCTTTAAAGCTTCATAAGCAAGTTGAACTGGGCGAGGATCTTTATTGACGTATTCTTCCATATTTTCATATTGGTCAAAGAATTCTACTTCAAGATGTGCTTTTGGGTATTTATGATTTAATTCATTAACGACGTTTTGAATATGTTCTACCCTTTGATTTAATTTATTCTTATCAAATTCTCTTAATATCATACTAGCGGTTAATGATTCAGAAGTTCCGTTAACATCATTAATATGCCAATAACCCTCATCTTCATTTGCATCAAATGGAGTTTCATTTAAAGGCATTTGATTAATAAATTCATTAAATAATAAAACAGCGTTTATTAAAGCATTTTTGCCTTCTCCTGGATGGACTGCTACACCTTGAATTTTAAGAACTACGCTTTTAGCGTTAAAGTTAATGTAATCGACACAATCGATTTCTCCTCCATCAACTGTAAAAGCATAATCTGCTCCCATTGTTTTTAAATTAAAATGCAATGCACCTTCGCCAATTTCTTCATCCACAGTAAAAGCTACACAAATGTTTTTATGCTTAACTTCTGGATGGTCTTTAAAATATTCCAAAGCATTCATGATAATCGCAATACCAGCTTTATCATCAGCGCCTAGTAAAGTATTTCCATCGGTAACCACTAAATCGTTGCCAATTTGATTAGCCAATTTTGGAAATTGTTTAATAGATAATGTGTATTTATCATTTAAATGAACATCTTTTCCATCATAATTTCTAATGATTTGTGGATTCACATTTTCGCCAGTAACTTCTAAAGCTGTGTCCATATGGGCATTTAATCCAATATGATCTCCTTCGCCTTTTAAATGGGCATAAACATTACCCCATTCATCCATAAAGGCATCTTCTAGTCCCAGTTCTTTTAATTCATTTACTAAAACCTTAGCTAGGTTCTTTTGCTTTTCTGTGGAAGGAGTTGTTCCTGTTGAATCATTAGATTGTGTATCAATCTTAGCGTATTTTATAAAGCGTTCAATGTGTTTCATATTCATAAACCTCGAATTATTAATAATTATATTGTGTTTTTATAATAAAACACTATTGTTAATTATTTCGTTAATTTTTATAATATCACCAATGGAAAC
>CAVEYA010000042.1:0-10598 GCA_963619935.1 bacterium
AAATAAATACTTTGCATGTAAGAGAAAGGAACATAATATAAAAAGTCTAAAATTTAAGAAGCTTTGTGATATTGACTTCACAAAATAGAAAGTTATGAATATTCAACTTCTGATTATTTTAAAGACGTCTCCTTTTATAAAGTTGCCTCTCATTATTTAAAGCTTAATCACTTAAGAGATAAAATTTTTGATTATGAGTTGCATTTAAAAAATGATCCCGAAGGTAAAACACATAATCTTAGAATTAATGACGAAAGGAACAACTGTCTTTTAGATTTTGAACCTATTGACGTTGAACAATTAGTCATGATTTTAGAAACCAAAAGTTTAGAAGATATCGAAGGCCTAGATGTAAATAAAATAATTTATGACATTACCGGCGTTGATCTAAACGATTATATCTCTCACGTTTGGTATGAGGGTGGTGGAGAGGATTATATTGAAATCGAAAGAAAACAAAAATAAAAACTGAAATCATTCAAGTAGGAATAAAAATGTCAGATGAAGAAATTTTAGTAGTTTATTTTGGTTGAAAACCACAATAATCAGAAACAAAAATTGTGTAACTTATCACAAATCCATTTCAGAAAAAATAAAGCTGTTTAAACTTGAAGAAATAAAACAAATTATTATTAATCATCCTTATTACTCTAAAGTTAAATGTAAATTAATAGTTTAAAAGCCATTAAATTGTTGGTTTTAAGAAAAACATCGTGAATAAATGAGATTTGCTATTGAATTATTTTTCTCATTTATATAAAATCATAATCGTCATTTGGGTCCGTAGCTCACCTGGGAGAGCGCCTCCATGGCATGGAGGAGGTAGCGAGTTCGATCCTCGTCGGATCCACCAATTGGCCTTTATAAGATGCGATTAGGTTCGCATCTTTTTATTTTTAAAGTCCGATAAAAGGACCCTATTTGTTTTAAAAACCTTTTACTACTATAACTTCTTATATTCCTCATCACTTACTTGTTCTAGCCATTCATTAGATGTATCACAGCCTGGAACCTCAACCGCTAAATGAGAAAACCAACTATCTTTTTTAGCTCCATGCCAATGCTTGACGTTTGCGGGAATAGTGATTACATCACCAGGTTTTAAGCTTATTGCTTTCTTTCCTTCTTCTTGATACCAACCTTGACCATCAACACAGATTAGTATTTGACCTCCGCCAGTAGAGGCATGATGAATATGCCAATTATTTCTACACCCTGGTTCAAATGTAACATTTGCGATAAATACTTTAGTCTTATTTGGATCAGTTAATGGTTTTAAATATGAGTTACCAATAAAATATTGAGCGTACTTTGTATTAGGCTCACCTAAACCGAATACTCCTCCATGATTTGAGTTATCTTTATCATCTTCATATACTTCTTTAATTAAGGAAAATGCACTCCAAGCTTTAGCCCATCCAGCGTAAAAAGCTAAATGAGTAACTATTTCAACTGCTTCTTGTTTACTAATGCCATGATTTTTGCCCATGATAAAATGTGCCTTTAATTGTGGGAATAATCCTTGTGACATTAAAGAAGCAATGCTAATCATGCTTCTATCTTTTAATGATAATTTGTCTTCTCTGCTCCAAACTTCACCGAATAACACATCGTCATTTAGCTTTGCGAATTCAGGTGCTAGTTCGCCTAAATTATCTCTGCCTGCTGTTTGTTTCATTTTTCATTACTCCTTTTAGATAAATTATTATCTTCTTTAATTGGTCTACCTTTATCGTTATAGTTTTCTGTTGCGTTTGCCTTAGAAGGATCAATTAATAAAACTTTTCGCATAAATAAAGAAAACTTTTTCGTTGTGTTCATGAGTTTTTCTTTATCCTTTGTGATTTTTAAATTTTCTGGTAAGGCAGCTTCTAATTTTAATTTATATGTTTCTTTCTGTTTCTTTTGCTCCATTACTAATTTTTCATAACGTGCTACTAGGCCACTTTGTTTGGCGATTTTAGATATCTTACTAAATAAACCAACAGATTTAATAAAGTCGATAATAAATATGCCGTAAACAAGACCTAATACAAATATAAAGCCAAAATGGGCCGCACTTCCTGATGAAGTATTACCAAACATATAGTTAAAACTTATATTAAATGCGGAATAGGCAAATGGATTAATTCCATAATAATAAATAATTGCGACGATAAACCAAAGAACGGAGAATAAAGGACATATAATCCCTAATATATTTCCTTTCATATTTGTGTAATCCCATAATCTAACCTTGCAACCTTTCACAAAGATTAAACCGGCAATGAATTCTAATAGAATCATACTGACACCCATTATGGAAATAGGAATTAAATCATAAATAGTTGGACCACACTTATAATCTAAATTAAATAAGTTACCAGTTGGGTTATAGAATTTCATGTTACTTGGCATTAATGATAAAATTAAATAACTAATAATAAACATAATGACTAAACCAAACCCATATAGTGGTAACCATGGTCCAGACATAAAACCTGGGTTTACCCATTTTTTAGCGGATACAAATCTGCGAAAGAATACTTCTAATACATAACCTAACATGCAACCAACAATGAACATAAAAAGGAATGTCAAAATAACTTTACTAGATAGATGTTCATTATTCTCAAAAATGTTATTTAAAGTGGTGATATTAGTCATATTCATAGACTTCCTTTACACGAAATATGTTAGCACATTTAATTTTTACCTTATAGTTGTTTACTATAAATGTTAGAATTACTACGAGGTAAGAAAATGATTAAAGTCACAAACAAACCGAATTTAGTATTTCATATTAAATGTGAGTATTGCTTAACGGAATTTGATTATCAACAAGAAGATATTGGTTATAGACCATGGTATCCAAAAGGATTTGTATATTGTCCAACATGCAATAAACCATTAAGACACCATCCTGAACAATATCAAATTGATGATGATAAAGATGAGACCAAGTAAGGTCTTTTCTTTTTATTTAAAAAATGATAGCGAACGCTACCATTTCATAATATTTTTACCAATGACTGTTCGATTCTTAATATCAGCGTCGAAACATTTATAGATATCAACAATGCTTTCAATCGTGGTTTCGGATAACACCATTGGAGTTATCAATTCTTGAACATGTTTATTTTCTAATAATTTTGCAACATGTTCGAAGTCTTCTTTGCTACTTCTTGTTGCTCCCTTAAGAGTTAATCCTTTTTCTAACACCATGCGGGTGTTAATTGGGACTCTATCTTCTGACACACCCATTAATAATAAATCTGCTCCAACTGCCGCAAAATCAATCATTGATTCAATTGCATCTCCGGAATATTTACCACCGACAATTTCAATTAATGTATCAAACTTTTCACCTTTATATTCATTTGCCTTGGCTAATTTGATGCCTTTGAACATGTTCATCTTGGAATCATCAACGCCAAATAAAGTGACATCAACTTTTGGATGGTCAGTAGTTAAAACTATATAAGTAATATAACCTAATATGCCATCACCAAACATTGCTAAGCGTTTAACTTTGCTAAAATCTAATCTTCTTAAAGCGTTCACCGCAACAGATAATAATTCAGAAAATACTGCGATATTGCTAGAAATATTGCTATCAAATTTAACTAATAATTCTGGATCAGCTGCGTAGAATGGACGCATAAATCCATCCGCAGAAGAACTTCTAAATGTAGAATGAGTGGCGTAGTTAATGCCTAATTCTTTTTCTTTACATCTTTGATTTTCAAATAAGTCTAAATATTTTTGTTCAACAGAATTAGGAATTAAAATTACCTTATCATTCTTTTTAAATTTACCAGTTGGGTCTTTTACGACATGGCCAACTGCTTCATGAATTGGGGCAAGAGGATACTTATGGTCTAAAACATTTTTATCTCTCGAACCTAAAAAGTAACGGATATCTGCTCGACAGATAGCCATATAATCAACCTTGACTAAAACTTTTGTGTTATCGTTATC
Source organism: bacterium (assembly GCA_963619935.1). Classification (GTDB taxonomy): domain Bacteria; phylum Bacillota_I; class Bacilli_A; order RFN20; family CAG-826; genus RUG13091. The sequence goes on from CAVEYA010000042.1 coordinate 3,961, forward strand.
GACAACATCCACAAATTCTTCAATGACTTCTGGAGAAGTAACTTTATATATTGTGGTTAACATTAAATGACCTCTGTCTTTCCCATTTTGAGTAATGCTTTAAGCATCATTAAATCATCGAAAGTGGTAATCTTGAAGTTAAGTTTATCGCCTTCTACTAAGTGCACATCTTTACCCATAGAGATGACTAATTTACAGTCATCAGTGACATTTTCAATCGTGCCATTTTTGGCTAATTCATGCGCTTTTTGAATTAAATCAAATTTAAAAGTTTGTGGTGTTTGACCTTGATATAATTCTTTACGATTTGGAATATTAGTTATTATTTCATTGTTAGTACTGGCTACAATTGTGTCACTAGCCTTAATAACTGTGTCAACTGCGTCATATTTTAAACAGCCTTCAATATTGGCAGAAATGATTTTTTGGCTAATTAAAGGACGAGCGGAGTCATGGATAAGAATAATATCATCAGCTTTTGCACCGATTGATTCCACACCCTTTAAACCATTATAAACTGAGATTTGACGAGTATCGCCTCCGGCGACAACTGCTTTAACTTTACTTAAATCATATTGTTTACACCAAACTTTGACTTGATCGATATATTGTTCATTAGTAGAAATGACAACAGCATCGATTTGATCGTGCATTTCAAAAGCTTCCACAGTGTGAACAATTAATGGCTTTCCATATAATGGAAGGAATTGTTTTGGTTTATCGGTATTACCCATACGGGAGCCGATACCGGCGGCTAATATTAATGCTATATTCATATGTGTACCTCTATAGTTTATGTTCTTTAATGTATTCTTGATATCCTTGTGTTAATGATAAACCTTTATCATGATGATGGCCAACTCTTTGATTTTCTGGTGGTAGTTTCATATAGTCACCAAAAAGATTTTTTAAATAACTGTCATAGTCTTTTGGCACACTTACCATAATATCTTCAAAAGGAACTTGCACGAATTCAGTAAAGATTTCTTTTTTCATTGCTTCCTTCTTTGGATTAGTGCCAAATAGGTTGCCCGCTAAGATAGATTTTTCAAATGGTATCTTCTTAGCTTTCTTTTCATTGTGCTTTTGTCTCCATTTACCAATATTTAATGGCCAGAAGACAACACCTAAAAAGTTACACCATAAATCTTTAAAGAATGTAGCTTTATGAAATTTTCTTTTCATTGAAGAAAAGTAACTCATATAGACATTCCACCAGTTACGGGAAACGAGGCGTTTAAATTTCTTGGCTGGAATTATGTCATTATATGACATTCCATCAATTGGGAAGATATCAACCCATACACCATGATTCATTCTTGTGTTTGCCCAATAGTTTTCAATAAAAGTAGTGGAGGAATCTCTTAACTTCGCAAAGTTATAGCAATAGTTCTTATCACTTTTCCAGTTTTGGATAAAGTATGGAGTACCTTCATATTCTTTTTGTAAGGTCATGAATTTATCATAATCTGGTCTAGGCATACCGACATCAACATCATCATCCCAAGGAATGAATCCGTGATGACGAATTGCGCCAATACATGAACCACCCACTAAAAAATACTTTAAGTTATATTTTTCACATACTTTTATAAAGGCTTTTAAAATTTCTAATTGTTTCTTTTGCAAATCATTCATATCAATAATTATTAAATATAATTAATTTAATGTCTATGTTAAAAAAGCGGAAGAAATTAAATTAAACGCTCGCTTTTAATAACTTATTTTTATTTTAAATACTTTCAAAGAAGAAGTTTTTGATTTCTTCCATCAAGTTTTCGTCTATTCGATGCGCCCAATAATGGCGGTCTATGTTATTTTCTATCCACTGATATTTTTGCTCTTCATTAGCTTTATTATTTTTCACATATTTCTTTAATTCTTGATTAAAGTTATTTTCATACTTTATACCTTCAAAAGTGTGGTATGGAGTATGACCACGATTAGTTAATAATTTAAATTTAAAGCGTGAATTGCAGTTAAAATTAGCAAAATATTTATCATATCCACTAGAAGGATAGACAACATTATCGTCTTTTGAATGTATCACAAATATACGTGTATTTACTTTCTTAAAAACATCTACTGCATCTCTTTTAGATAAATCACCAAAGATATTTTCTTCATAATCATCGACATCGTCTAAACTAAAATCCTCAACATGACCAACATATTGTTTAGCGTGATCTTTAATTAAATCAGTTGATATAGCAAAACCTGATATTTCTGCAATGGCGGGAATTTCGGGATGATCTAAAATAACATTGGATACAGAATATGCACCCCAACTATGGCCTAAAAGGAATATTGGATAAGTTAAATAGTTTGGTAAGGTTTTGACAAAGTTAATAGCGTGATCTAAATCAATGATTCCTTGTGGAAATCCTCTGATGTCATCACCATCACTTTCATCATTTGCGGTCGCGTCATAGCCAAAGACAAAAAAGCCGTTACTAGCAAAATAATTAATAATATCTAAATAGCAGTGGTGTCCGCCTCCTCCATAACCATGGGCAAAGATTAAAATCGCTTTTTGCTTAACTTCCTTTTTAAAGTACATGTAGCCCACGAGTCTATGCTTAGGTTCACTAATAAAAGTATATCTTTCCCGACATAAATCAGGGTAATCAGACATTGTGTAATTTAAAGGGAAATAAGTATTAATATGCTTATGAAACATCTTGTTATAAACCACATTTGTGGCCACAACAGGCAATACTTCTTTTCCAATAATTACAGCCTTTTTTAATAAATCTTTATATTTTTGTTCCATGTAATTATTTAATCATATAACCATTATATTTTTAAATATAAAAGTAGCGTTCAAAAAAATCTAATCTTACATTTTTCGCTATTTTTTGTAATAATTAGTGTATGAAATATGACATTAATCAAAAAGTTATCCACTGTTACCGTGGATTATTAAGGATTACTGGTTTTACGGTTATCAATGATCGTGATTATTATCTTTTAACAACTGATAAAGGTGATAGCGAAACAATTTATGTTCCAGTTTTAACTGCTGACACCACAATTCGTCCTTTGATTAGTGTTGAACAAGCAAATGATGTTATTGATTTGATTAAGCAAATTCAATTTGAATATAATGCGAATACAAAACAAAGAAGAGACGCTTTCAAACGTCGTTTATCAACCGGTAAGATTGAAGACGCCGCTTTTATGTATAAGCAATTATATTTATATGAGCATCAAGATGAATCCTTCCCAATTAAATATGGGCCAGTGGATCTAGAGATGCTTAAAGAACTATCCAATATTCTTCTTGAAGAATTATCTCTTGTCTATAATAAACCGAAAGAAGAAGTTGCTAATTTAATAAATGAAAAAATAAAGTAGAGTTTAAACTCTACTTTTTATATATTGATAAATTTCTTCAGGTGTATCTAAGACAACCTTTGATTTACATGTTTGTTGAATTTCTTCTTTTGTGCGATAACCGTACGTTTCTAGTAGATAATCAACACCAGAATTTAAAGCTGTTTCTTCATCAACATTAGTGTCACCGAGGTAAAATGTTTCTTCTTTTGTGACATGATATTTTTCTCTAATATGATTAATCATTTCAGGGCTTGGCTTCTTTGCTACTTCTGGACAATCGCCTTGTATATAATCAAATAAATTTGGATAACATTTATTAACTAATATTTCCGCTATTTCAATAATTTTGTTAGTGGCTATTGCTAAAATATAACCATCTTTTTTTAACTTACAAACAAGTTCATGGACACCTTTATAAGGAGTGGTGCAGTCAGCGTAATGAATCGCATAGTATTCTTTAAATATTTTTAAGCACTCTGGATAGTTAGGATTATTAATACCATCAGGAATAGATCTTTCTACTAGTTTAGCTACTCCATTACCTATCGCATTTCTTATTTGCTCTTTATTTCTTAAAGGATAATGGAAATGTTCTAATGCATAATTCACTGCATTCTTTAAATCATCTAATGTATCAATTAAGGTACCATCTAAATCAAAAATAATTAGTTTTTTCATATAATTTTTCCAATCACTTTCTCTATATCTTCATTTATTACTAAATCACACATATTGTCATATTTTGTTTCACTTTTATTAATGACTACTAAATTATGACCTCTAAAATAACGAATAAATCCTGCAGCAGGATAGACCGTTAATGAGGTTCCAATGACAAGCAAAGTATCACAAGTCATAATTGCCGAAACGGAACGATTAATAATATCTTCATTTAATGGTTCTTCATATAAAACAACATCAGGTTTAATTAACCCACCGCATTTATCACATGTTGGTACATCTTTACTATTTAAAATATACTGTAGACCAAATAATCTGCCACAGTGCTCACAATAGTTACGGTGAATGTTTCCGTGCAATTCATAAACTGTGGTTGAACCGGCTTCTTGATGTAGCCCATCAATGTTTTGTGTTATGACAATAATATTTTTGCCTTGCTTTTGTAAGTCTGCAAAATATTTATGAGCAATGTTTGGTTTTGCGTTTGGATAACACATCTTTTCTTTATAGAAATCATAAAATTCTTTTGTGTGTTCAATAAAGAAAGAATGAGAAATTATATCTTCTGGGGAATATTTACTATTTCCTTTTTGGGAATAAATTCCATTGCTACTTCTAAAATCAGGAATTCCTGAAGGGACAGAGATACCTGCTCCTGAAAATACCACAATGCTATTAGACTTATTGATAATGTCTTTTAAAATCTCATATTTATCCATAGGATACATTATATTAAACAAAAACAAATCTTTAAACAATTTGTTATTTGCGATTTATTCTAAAAGAACAATAAAATGTTCTTAACTTGTTAATAGACAAAAATAATTCTATAATACTGCTTAGAATTTATGGGAAAAGTTAAATTTACATTAGCAAATTTATGGCTTTGGGTGAGTTTTGCAATGTGCTCTTTACTTTCAGAGAACATTTCTATTTTTACTTCAAATAAAACAGGATCATTAAATATCAGCACACTCGTCATTGTTTCTATTGCTTCGATTTTAACAATGTTCATGTATTTCTTTTTGGAGCACAAGAAAAATGGCATGAAGATAGATTGGGTTTTACTACCAACCTTAATCATTGTTTATGCTTTTATGGTCGTTGGAATATGGTTAGCAAAAGATGAAACCTTCTTATTCCAAGATGGCTCTAATTCCATTGATGTGCATATTAGCAATATGGAAAAGTGGCAAGCAACGATCATTCTCACAGTAGTGATGATATTTACTTATGCATCAACTTTCTGTGTATTTCATAATCGACCAAATTCTAAAACATTTAATTGGTTAGCTTATATTGGCATTCTTGTTGGATATGTTTCTATTATTTATTCATTGATTGCGGAATGGAAAGCCTATGAGGCTATATTTAAAGCCGATAGTATAAGCGATTACATACCGATTACGTCCTTTTATTTTAATAAAAACTTTTATGGATGTTGCTTACTAGTTTCTTTATTATGTTGTATTTTTGCTAACTATCACAAAAAGAGATTCTTTAATTACTTCTCTATGATTGTCTTTACCGTATTCTGCATTTTATCAATCTGCGTTCTTTCCGCTTTAATATGTGCGGCAGCGTTAGTCATCTATTTATTGGTTGATACAATTCACAATCTGGTAATTAAAAAGTGGCAATACACAATTTATTCCACAATTAATATCTTTATAGTTTTAAGCCTTATTATTCTGTTTTATCTAGGCGTTCAATTAGGCTGGAATAACTTTAGGGGGATGGACGCTTTTATCTCAAAAGTGTACTTTAGCAAGGATTTTTCAACATTTACTGGTCGAAAACAAATTTGGGAAGCTTTATTTACTTATTCTTTTGATTCAACTATTCACACAATATTTGGACACGGTTATATGATTTCCGAAAAATATATTTTAGCAATCACAGCCTGCGCAAATAACCAACTTGATGGTGGTGTGAGAAGCGCTCATAACGGTTTCTTCCAATTAATGTTCCAAGGCGGTTTAGTGTCCTTCATTGGTTATTTACTTTTAATGGGTTATTTCATCTATTGTTCAATTCAATTAGTGCTACAAAAGAAAGGCTACTTTGTTTTCACTCAAGTATTCTGTGTTTTATGCTTAACCGCTCATAATTGTTGTGAGGTAACTTTATTCTTTGATATGGGCATTAAAGAAACATTTTTAACATTATTATTCTTTATGCCAACAATCGCTGCTCATAAACATCGTATTCATGGTAATAAATTAGAAGAAATACAAAATTTACCAAAAGTAAGTAGATTACCAAGAAATGAAGTTTTAGGTAGAACCATGTTAATTTTTCTTTCTTCTTTAATTGCCTCTATTTTGCCAATGTTTATTTGTTCATATACTTATAACAATCAAACTTTACAGTACATTATGCTTAATACCTTAATTGGCTTAGTTATCTTTGCTTTATTTGTTCCTTATCTAATCACTTTGTGGCGAAAAAAGGGAAGTCGATTAGATATCATATTAAGAATTTCAATTAACACAATTGTGTTTAGCTTATTAGTCTACTTTATTTGTTTGTTTACTTTTAAACAATCACTTAAAACCGCAATCTATTTAGTTCCTATCTTAATAACATGTTTATTACTCTTCCAGACACTTTTATAT
>CAVEYA010000043.1:0-4476 GCA_963619935.1 bacterium
TCCTGGTTCAATGATTATCAATAATTTATTAGTAGCGTTATATAGTTTATTGACGATTGATAGTAAATCATCTTTTTTTAATTCATTTAAAGCGTAACTAGCAATTACTAAATCTGCATTATGACTATCATTTAAATAATCAAAGTCTTTATTAATCCATTTTGTATCCTTTAAAAAAGGATAATCAGTAAATAATTCTTTAGCAACGTTCATCATTAGAGATTCTTTTTCTAAGCAAGTAACTTCTAAAGGATGATTTAAATAATGAGAAACCGCTAATGAGGCAGCGCCTGTGCCAGAACCAACATCTAATAAAGAATTAATTTCACCTTTATATAACAATAAAGAATGTTCTAATACATGATAAATAGCAGCGTATGTCGCAGGCATCCTCACGACTGCATAAGTAATAACATCTAATTCACTATTTAAAAGAGGAGAACTATTTCTTTCTTCATTTAAATAAATATCACTAATATGTTGGCTAGCTTCTTTTAATTCACGAGTAGAATATCTACTAGCTAATGATTCAATTTGTGTTTTAACTTCAAAAGGCAATTCCATGAGCATCATTATACTAATAAAACTTCTTATTTAATAAACAATAATTGTGGAAGTTAATTAATATTAAATGAAACAACTTTTTTAGCACCACATGGTGATCGTGCCGATATTAATATAATCTTCGCTTATGGAAGTTAATTCTTCCATATCATAACCACGAATTTCAGTATAAGTATTTGGAGAAACGGAAAATGAATAATATCCATCTCCATTTAAAGACATATAAGGAACAAGGCTTAAACCGTTTCCGTCATTTTGATAAACCCATTTAGTTTTGACTCTTAAACCAAAATCTGGTTTCGAAGTAGCTAAATATCCAGCGTTATTTTTTACCATAAAATTACCCTTACCATCGTTATAAACATTAAGGTAACTAAAATCTACACCCTTTTTAGAAAAGTGTTTAACTTGTTCATTTGGTGATTTACCCACTAAATCAGCAGTAAAAGTAATTGAACCACCATTTGTAGCCGAGCAGCCAACTAATGTAAATAACAAGATTGGTGATAATAATAATGTCTTTTTCATACTAACTATCTCTATTTTTATTTTATAGAAGAAAAATTTAAAGATACTAGATTATTTTTAAAATTAAGTTTTACAAAATACTTACTTAATCATTTCGAATTCTAACTTTTTAGTGTTGATGTTTAAGCCATATTTATATTTCTTAAAACAAGTAGCGTTTTTATCAACAATAAAGGCTAAGTAATCATCTGCATTTGCTAAGTTATGGTAAAGAATTGTGGATGATAATAAGCCAGATTCATTATCAAATTTTAAATTAATGTTTTGATGTTTAATTCTATCTTTTTTATTAAAACAAACAGTCAACGCATCGTAAGGAATATGGACTAGATAGTTACCAGTTGGCACATCTTCATTTAATAAAATCTTTTGATGGAAGATATTTAAACGTACAACTCCCTTGCCATTATTATTCACATGTCCAATAACAACATTTTTTGGAAATGGATATAAAGCAGTTAAAGAAGTGCTCATTGTTTCATTCAATAAAGCAATATCTTCCCTATTAACATATAATTTTAAATTATCGCCAACTTGTAAATCGGTAATAGGCAATTTCACTGCATAGTAATTTTCATTGCCTTCGCTTTGCACAAAGATGAGCATGGAATCTTTACTCTTTTCAATGATTTGTACTTTCGCGCATATTTCTAAATCATCGTCATGTTGTCTTTCAATAAACAATCTATTTGTTGGAATACGAATAACGATGTCTTGATTATTATTACGATAATAAGGAAGAATATGGTTTGCGTCTTCGTTACTAATACTATAAGTATTGTTTAAGAAACTAATTTCATGACTATCTTCATTATATTTACCTTCAAAATAGTTAAAGTTTGTTAATCCAGAAATACGATTTTCGGTATCTTTATCAAACAAATGAATATGATGGGTGTGGAACTTAACATTAATTAAATCCCCTTCTTTAATTTCGTTTCTTCCGTCAATTTTAGCGACAAGAGGAATATCTGTTTCTTCAATATTGCCATAAAGCACAAGTTCGGAGCCAAGCTTTTCAATCGCTTCCACTCTTAATGGAACAATTGAACCGTCGCCTGTATCATGTTCTTCACATTGATACAATTCTTCTGGTCGGATACCAAGTTTGATATCTTTGCCAATATATTTAAAGGAAATAAGCTGATGAATTGTGTTTTGATGAAGTGGTAAGCGATATGAAGAATCTCCTTTTGAGATAATTGCATAAAAGTTATCATCTTCTTTGATTAATTTAGCATCAAAGATATTCATTTGTGGCGTGCCTAAGAAGGTAGCAGTAAAAATGTTTGCAGGATGATCATATAAATTTGTAGGAGTGTCAATTTGTTGAATTAAACCATCTCTCATTACCACAATTTTGCTTCCCATTGTCAAAGCTTCAGTTTGGTCATGGGTGACATAAATAAATGTGGTATTTAAACGGCGATGAAGTTTTATAATTTCGCTTCTCATTTGCACACGTAGTTTAGCGTCTAAGTTACTTAATGGTTCATCTAATAAGAAAACTTTCGGTTCGCGAACAATACTTCTACCTAACGCAACACGTTGTCTTTGACCGCCAGATAAAGCCTTTGGCTTACGGCTTAAATATGGAGTCAATCCAAGAATTTCAGCCGCATTATCAATTCTTCTTTTAATTTCTTCTTTATCCACATGGGCAAGTTTAAGGCCAAAGGCCATATTATCAAAAACAGTCATATGTGGGTATAACGCATAGTTCTGAAATACCATCGAAATATTTCTATCCTTAGGTGGTAATTCATTAACCAAGACATCATCGATATATAATTCACCAGAGGTAATGTCTTCTAATCCTGCAATCATTCTTAATGTTGTGGTTTTACCACATCCAGAAGGTCCAACAAAGACAACAAAATCTTTATCAGAGATTTCTAAGTTTAAATCGCTGACAGCTTTTACTCCTCCTTCATATACTTTGTAAATGTGTTTAAGTTTTAAATTAGCCATAATCTGTACTCCTTATTTAGAAACATCTAATCCTTTCTTAACAATTGAACTTTCATATTTAGAATTGATATGTTTATCAAATACTTGATATGAATATAATGTAAAAGTTAAGCCCAAATGAGCAAAACCATATATTATCAAAAGCGATAAAGTAATTATTTGTGATAACACGATTGGTATCGCAAAATATAGAATAATAAATAAACCACTAATAATAGTAAATAATAAATTTTGTGGGTATAAAATAAAGGCTACCATAAGACTATTTTTCATTGTAGCTTTAAAAGAAAATTGATAAACAGCACCATAAGATAATAAATATAAGCAAAGGAAGATCACACCGATATAGACCAAGCATAAAAGTACAATCATTATAATTTTGAAAGCGTTTATTAAATCAGTAAGGCAAGGATAAATAAATAGGTTCATGATAAATAAGCAAGTCACTAAGGCAAAAATGATTCCGCTTAATAAGGAAGCCTTAATGTTATCTTTTACGCCTCTGAAAAAATCCCTTTCTAGAAAAATATCACCATCTTGATAGACAAACTTCTTTAAAACATTAAATAACGCTCCAAGTCCGATAAAACCAATGATTATTAAAGGAATAGATATAATCGCTGCCATGCTCATCAGAGAAAAATAACGATAATTAATCTCAAATGTGCTCATATCAGTTGTATTGCTAGTAACATTATTGACATAAAGATTCCAAATAAAAATAAAAGCTAATAAAGGTAAAAAGAATAAAGATGTTAAAAGAGATAAACGTACTAATTGAAATCCACGATTAACAAAAATATCAAAATACGCAAGAAAGCGATATTTTGGTAATTTATCACTAGTCTTTTTATCTTTGTTGAAGAGTTTATAGAAACTATCTTTCTTCATTTTTTAAGAAATCCTCAATTTGTTCTAAAGTAGGCGCACTATCAATCGCACCCTTTTTTAATGTGGTTAGTCCACCACAAATATTTGCTCTTTTAAAAATTTTAATTATGCTAACGTCATCTAAATTATCTGCTTTATCTAACGCATATAAAATATAAGAATAGAAAGCATCTCCGGCCCCAGTTGTGTCAACCGGAGTAAATTGAAAGGTTGGAATTTTAATAAATTTACCTTCAAAGTAGCAAACACTACCTTTGCTACCTAAAGATAAGGCAACAATTTGTTGATCATTAAATAAGATTTTTATTCCTTCCTCAAGCGATTTATTCGGGCATAAAACATTTAATTCGTCATCACTAATTTTGACAATATCAAATTTTCTTAATAAATCTAAATAAACGCTTTTAGCGGTTTCTTCATTAGGAAAGATATCACTGCGGTAATTCACATCAAAGCTAAGTAAAGTACTATAATTATTTTTTAAATAATTATAATCTATAGAAGTCTTTAAAAAATATCCTT
>CAVEYA010000044.1:0-10986 GCA_963619935.1 bacterium
GATGTATACTTTAGTTAAATTTAAATAAATTTTTAAAATAATTATTAGCCGTATTTTGTTATGTATGTAGGAACTAATTTATGAAACTATCGAAATCACTATTATTAATATCTCTATGTTTGCCTATTTTAACTAGTGCCACTATTAATGCTTTTGATAAAGAAAGTGATGCTGCTAATGCTACTAGTGATTACTCATCTTATTATAGTGATATTAGTGATACTTCTACTGGTAGTACGTTAGGCAAAGAATTACATAATTTAATGATTTCTACACATAATACATATTTAACCTATGGAACATTAAGAAATAGTTACACTAAAACTGACTATGTGGAAGGTAATGCTTCTTACATTTATTGTTTTTGGCGTAGAAGCACAATGTCTGGAACATGGGATAGTGGAAATACATGGAATAGAGAGCACGTTTGGTGCCAATCTTTATCTAATTCTCTATGGAGTGATACAACTAATGACACACAAGGTGGTGGCTCAGACATATTACACGTTAGACCGGCTTCTAGTGACGCGAATTCGGAAAGATCTAATTCCAAATATGAGGAGTTAACAACTTGGTCTTCGCAAACATTAACTGGCTATTTTAACGGCACTTTTATGCCAAATGATAATGTAAAAGGTGATGTTGCTCGTACTTTAATGTATGTCTATATGCATTATGGAACAGCCTTTGGTGGTTCTACTAATTCATATACTGGTTCATTAAGTATTACAAACATTGTACAAGCCGATAATGAGAGTGATGCATGGGATATGTTATTAAAATGGAATTATGAAGATCCAGTTGATAATTATGAGATGAATATCAATAACGGAGCCTATTCATTACAAGGTAATAGAAACCCATTTATTGATAACCCAGATTACGCAGTTAAGATATGGGGAAGAGATTCTAATTATTACACTACTTCAATAGGTATTGTTTCTCCTAGTACATTAACTGTAGGAATTGATGAAACAAGTGATGCGAGTGCCGTAGTTAGAAACGGTAGTGGAATAGTTAATTATCAAGTTACAAGTGGTAATCAATATGCTTCCGTAGATAGTAATGGTGTAGTCACTGGTTTAGCTACTGGATACGCCACTATTACCGCAAGCGTTGAAATTGATGGAGTTACCTATATTGACACTACAACGGTTAAAGTGACTAAATCCGTTAGTGATACTTATGAATTAGTGACAAGTAATGACCCAATTAAAGCTGGTGATGAAGTCATCTTTGTCTATAATGATTCTGGTACTTATTTAGCGATGCAAGCCGCTACATTAAGTTCTTATTATATGAACGCAGTGGCAGTTACCATTAATAGTGATAATACCTTAAATTATAATGATTCATGTGGTATTTGGACTGTTGATACTTCCACATATAACGCTTCAAATTATTCTTTTTATAATTCTTCCTTTGGTGGTTATCTTAGCGGTGTTAAAAGTGGCAGCAAATATTACAACTTGAAATGCGCTAGTGATGCAAATACAGCTTCTGCGAGTTGGAGTGTATCTACGACTAATGCAGGAGTAAGCACTGTAAAAAGTGGTAGCAGTGTTTATTTTAAAGGTGATTCTAGCTGGCCAGAGTTTGCTGGAACTAGCAGTTCAACTAATGTTTATATCTATCGCAAGAAAGTGAATTCTTCCAGTGATGCGGTGTCTTTAAGAATAACTGGTTCATTAGATGCGATTCCATTTGGCTCTAACTTATTAGATTTAATTGGCGTAATGGTTACTTATAGTAATAGTCAAACTGATTTAGTTACTAATAGTGCGACTTATTCAAGTTATGACACAAAAGTATTAGGGGAACAAAATATTACAGTCACCTTTGGTGCGGCTAGCACAACGTTTACAATCAACGTCACTAATGTGGGAGCAGATTCTACTAATTTTGAAGCCTTAGAACAAGCTGATGCGTATAATACTTATTTCTTAAAAAAGACTTATGGTGATTGTAGTAACGCAACTATTTGGGAATTATTAGAAAAAGAATATAACGCGATGGATTCATCTAGTAAAACTAGCTTTATATCATCCTTTAACGATAGTGGTGCTTATTCAGATGCTCACGCTCGCTATTTAATCGCAATTAATGGCCATAATATGAATGATTTTATGAATCAAGTTAGTTCATCTAATCATATATATCATTTAACTGATAATAATTTGGTTTTAGTAATAATTGCTATTGGATTAGTAGGTATAACAGGTATCTCTATCTTCTTTACTAAGAAAAAGAAATATACAAAATAACAACATCGACAAAATTATTGATTAACTCACTTAGTGAGATAATAATTTAAACATGGAAAATATTACTTTAAATAAACAAATTAAGCTCATTGATGGAGTCTTTTTAACTAAGGGCACAATTAAGGTTGATGTTACTCCTAATGGAGTTAAACCTGCGGGTGTTATTTTTAATGCTGACGAAGATTTATCTTCTTATTATTCATTACATTTAGAATCGCCATCAGATCATCGCTTAGTTTTGATTAAGCATCTTAATGGTCAAGATATTGTGCTAGGCAACATGTATATGAGTGCTGGCCATAATCCTTATTTATCAACTGAATTAAAAATTATTTTAGATGGCAATCAGATTGAATGTTTTTATAAAGAAAAGCTTTATATCTTTCGTTTAAAAGATGAATCTATAAAAGGCCAATGTGTTGGTGTTTTCACGGAAAATGAAAATAGCAAATTTGAAAATATTGTTATTAATGATGATACATCTTTTAAAACCGTAACCACTTTAATTACTGGCCACTCCTATATGGAATTATGGGAAAACTATAAAGAAGATTTATCTTATTATAAAGATATCTACAACATTGGTATTGGTGGCACAATTGCTCCTGATTGGTGTGAACATATTGATGAAGTGGTGTTTTATCAACCAAAAGAAATTATTTATATGATTGGTATTAATGATGTCGGTAGAGGATTAACACCAAAACAGTTTATTGATTACGTTAAAGATTATGTAAATGCTTTATTAGTTAGATTACCAAACACTAAGATATGTTTAGTGTCCGTAAACATTTGCCCAATGTATAAAAACGATGGAAAAACGATAGATGAAATGAATCATTTATTAAAAGATTTCGCTAATAGTGATGTTCGTTTATATTACGCTGATATAGATCATGCTTTTTTAACTAAAGATGGTAAACCAGATGATACTTGCTTTGTGGATGGACTCCATCCAACAAAAGAAGCTTATTTAGTAATTAGAGACGCGATTTACAAGGTTTTTAAATAGAAAAAAAGCTCATTTAGAGCTCTTTACAAATCATATTCAACGTATTCACAGTTATGAATTCCATATAAGACGAATTCATCATTTTCCATGTCTTTAAAGTAGGCATTAACTACACGAGACATCCCACCATGAGCAACAATTAAGATGGTGTCTACTTTTCCATCATATTCTTTTTTAATTTTTTCAAAGAATGTTGCTACGCGGTGATAGACATCTAAATAGCTTTCTCCATTTGGATATCTTTTCACAATGGAACGGCGATGGGACAAATACTTTGGATTATCCATTCTCGTTTCGCCTTCCATATCGCCATAATATTCTTCTAATAATAATGGGTCTTTAATAGTAGGTATATTTCTTTCACCTTTTACTATCGTGGCAGTGTCCACTGCACGTGACAAAGGTGAACAAAAGATTAAATCAATTTTTCGATTCTTTAATTTACTTGCTAACTCATGTGCTTGCTTTATTCCTACATCATTAAGAGGAATATCTACTTGCCCTTGAATCTTATCTTGAATGTTCCAATCAGTCTGTCCGTGACGAGTGTAAATAATATGAATCATATTTATTTATCTTTTTTGCTATTTACAGTGAGTTTTAAGATATCAGTGTATAAATCTACCCTTCTATCTCTAAAGATGCCCCAGCCTTGTCTTTCTTTATTAATAGTATCTAAATCAAATTCATGAATACGATAGCCTGTTTCCGTTCTATTCATTTCTTCTAGTTTATTTCCATATTCATCAGAAATGAAGGAAGAACCAAAGAAAGTCATTGAACTATCTCCTTCTTTTTCCGTTCCTACTCTATTAGAGGCAATAACAGGGATTATGTTTGCGGCAGCGTGACCACACATTACATTTTGCCAATGGTCTTTGCTATCTTTTGGTAAGACTGGTTCACTACCAATCGCGGTTGGATAGAATAATAATTCTGCTCCCATAAGAGTCATGATACGAGCAGCTTCGCTGAACCATTGATCCCAACATATTGCAACACCGATTTTACCAAATTTCGTGTTAAATACTTTAAAACCTGTATCACCTGGAGTGAAATAGAATTTCTCTTCATAACATTCTCCCGTTGGAATATGGCTTTTACGATATAAATCAACCACTTTACCATCTGTGTCGATAACCACTAAGGAGTTAAAATAACAATTCCCATCTTTTTCAAAAAATGAGATTGGTAAAACGACATTATATTTCTTTGCGATTTCTTGAAAATGTTTAATTAATTTTGAATCTTCTAAGGACTCCGCTAAAGAGAAGTAATCATAGTTTTCTTTTTGACAAAAATAAGGGGTTTTAAATAATTCTTGAAGAAGAATAATATTTGCTCCTTCTTCACTTGCGGATTTAATTAATTCATCAGCCTGTTTGATATTGTTATTAATATCCCAAGAACACGCCATTTGAGTACAAGCTACTTTTACTTTCATTTACTTATTTCCTTTCGCAATTTGCATTGTGACACAGTGGATATTTCCACCGCCAATTAAGATTTCTTTACTTGGTATTTGAATTACTTCCTTATCAGGGAATATTTCTTTAAATTGTTTATAGGCGACTTCATCTTCTTTTACTCCAAAAGAAGGGAGAATGACGAAGTTTTTACCTTGATAGAAGTTGATATAACTAGCTAATAAGTTATCGCCTTCTAATCTTGGTTTTGCGTTATATTTATCTATTTCAATACCTTTTGCTTCTTGTTTAGATAAATATATTGGTTCAGGCATTTTTACTTTAATTACTTTTAATGTTCTGCCTTTCGCGTCTTTAGTATTTTCTAATATTTTAAGTGCTTTACTACTGGCTTTATGTTGAATAGTGTCATTTGTACTTGGCCAAGCGAGTAATACTTCACCAGGTTTAGAGAATGCAATTATATTATCAACATGTTCATTAGTTTCATCCCCAATGATTCCATGTGGTATCCAAATCACTTCTTTAATACCTAAATATATTTTTAAGTTTTCTTCAATTTCTTCTTTAGTTAATTGTGGGTTTCTACCCTTAGATAATAAGCAAGCTTCAGTAACAATTAAGGTACCTTCACCATCTGTCGCGATAGAACCACCTTCTAAGATAAAGTTAGTTAGTCTATAACTATCATATCCAAGTTTCTTACTTAATGCCGCTCCTAAAGCGTCATCATCTTGATAGTTATTATATAAACCATCAACTTCTCCACCCCAACTATTAAAACGGAAATCGACACTTTTCACATTGCCTTCATTATTTTTTACAAAGATTAAAGTATTATCTCTTGCCCAGGCATCGTTATATTTCACTTTGATTGGTTCAACATTATCGATGTTATTTAACCATTTAATAGATTTAGCCCAAATAGAAGGATGGACTCCAACATAAACTTTTTCAAATTTAGCGATACTTTCAATTAATGTTTTAAACTCTAAAGTCGCTTCTTTTCCTTTATGTCTCCAAACATCTTTACGGAACGGTAAAAGAATAATTGTTCCTTCGTGTTCATCTCCTTCAAAAGGTAGATGATAGCCATCTCCTCGAGGAGTGGTTTTAGCTTTTAAAACATAATCATTAAGTTTTTTCTTATAGAAAGAAAATCTCTTCCATTTATCTTCATCAATGATATCCACTAATTCAGCGTTATGGTGGTTACTTAAAAGAGTGCATTCTTTCTTTAATCCATCTTCAATTTGATTAATCGTATCTTTGGTGAATACTTCACCCGGTAAGATTAATGGAATTCCAGGCGGATAAATCACAATTGATTCCTTACTAACATGATTAACTGCTTCTTTTAAATTCACAGATTTAGAAGGAGCAAAGAAGGCTGTACGTGGTCTTATAAGCATGAAACTATAATCATAATTAAATGTATGAATCGGGTATTCTTGATTCTTGTTATAGTGAGCTTTTGAAATACTCTTTAATGCTTTAATTAAGTTATCAATATGTTTCTTTGTATTGCCTAAAGCAAGGATGCATAAGATAACATAGGATTCCGCTAATTCGATTTGGACATGATATTGATTTTTTAATAAACGATACACCTCATATCCATTTAAATCTAAATGATCTATTTCAATTAATAATTTTGTGCGGTCATAGCCAAATGCACCACGAGATTTAAAATATTTATCTCCTCTTGGAATAAAGCCAGGAATCTTTTGAATTTCCCCAAAAGCGTATTCACTTAATTCCATTACTCTTTCTGCGCTTTCTTCCCCATATTCTTCCATCCACGCTCTTGCAGCATCAACGCTACCAATTAAAATTGAAGAAGGAGAAGTAGTGTTAATTAAATTTAATGTTTCTTGTATTTTATTAGCTTTAATACGGTCACCTTTTAATAACAGGGCTGATGATTGGGTTAAAGAACCGCCTGTCTTATGAAAACTAACTGCGGAAATATCTGCTCCTGCATCCATCGCACTGATAGGATCATTTTTAGTAAAGTAATAATGTGCACCATGCGCTTCATCAACGATAACAGCGATATTTCTTTCATGGGCAAATCTCACTAATTCTTTTAAATCAGTGATAACACCGAAATAAGTTGGATTAATAACTAAAATCGCTTTCACTGATGGATATCTAACCATCGCTTTTTTATAATCTTCAACACTTGGTTGATTAGCAATTTCAATATTTGTGTCAATATCTGGATTAACATAAATTGGCACTGCGCCAGAAAGTACTAGTGCGTTAGAAACGGATTTATGGACATTTCTTGGAAGAATGATTTTATCTGTTGGCTTGCATAATGTTAATAGTGCAGCTTGTAAACCAGAAGAGGTGCCGTTAATTAAAAAGAAAGCATGATCAGCATGGCATGCTTTTGCTAATAATTGTTCGCTTTCTAATATGACTCCACTAGGGTGAGCTAAGTTATCTAAACCCACTGGAGCGTTCGCATCACATTGATATATTTTTTTACCAATTAAGGCAGTCATTTTATTATCAACATTGCCTAAATGATGACCTGGCACATCAAAGGATGTAATACCTTCTTGATAATATTTTGCTAATGCATCAACAAAGGGAGTTTTAATTTCCTTTTTTTCCATGTCTTTTATTGTAGAAACTTTTTTTAGATATACAAGTATAAATATTTATTTTCAAATAATTTATTGATTAGATTTTAATCAATCGCCAATATTTGCGTTTCTTCACTAGCGATAATATTTCTGAGTGGAACATTATTAATTTTTCCATTATCCAATAAATCATAAACATTATCATAAATGCCAAGAAAAAGATTTAAATCTTCAACTCCGGCATCTGGATATTGTGATTTTGGGACTTCGAATAGTTTAATATAGGCAGTTTTATCTCTTCCAAAAACTGCTTTTAATTCTTTTTCAAGCCCAATCGGATCTCGAGTTATTCTATATATATGGTCTTGATATAAAAATTCCATGCCCCATATTGTTCCGTAATACTTAAAATTTTTTGGAGTTATTCCTTCTCTAGTGAAGCCTTCTATAAATTCATCAATATTTTTAAATTTTTATCATTCATAAATTTATACTAAATGGTTTCTTACTTTTTTTGCAATATTGTATTATTATCTCAAATTATTTATTTAGGAGCGTAGCAATATGGATAAAGAAATTATTGATTTAATAAAACAAGAAACAATTAGACAAAATGAAGGCATTGAATTAATCGCTAGTGAAAACTATGCTTCTAAAGATATTCGCGAAGTTTGTGGTTCTATACTCACTAATAAGTATGCAGAAGGATATCCTAATAAACGTTATTACGGTGGTTGTGAATTTGTTGATCAAATAGAACAATTAGCCATTGACCGTGCATGTGCTTTATTTAAATGTAAATACGCAAATGTGCAACCTCATAGTGGTTCACAAGCTAACGCAGCGGCCTATCGTGCTTTATTACCAGAAGGAGGAAAGATTCTTTCTTTGGTCTTAAACGATGGTGGCCATTTAACACATGGTTCACCTGTCAGCTTTTCTAGTCATTTATATAACTTTAAATTCTATCCATTAGATGCTTCTGGCCATTTAGATTACGAAGATATATTAAGAATTGCTAAGATAGAAAAACCAGATTTAATCTTAGCGGGTTATAGTGCTTATCCTTATGCAATAGATTTTCAAAAATTAAAGCAAATTGCCGATGAAGTTCATTGTTTATTCATGGTAGATATGGCCCATATTGCAGGTTTAGTAGCGGCAAATGAACATATGTCTCCTATTCCTTATGCGGATGTGGTAACTTCTACTACACATAAAACGTTAAGAGGACCTCGTGGAGGACTTATACTTACTAATAATGAAGAATTAATTAAACGCATCAATAGTGCAGTCTTTCCTTATTATCAAGGTGGTCCATTAGAACATATCATTGCTGGTAAGGCTATATGCTTTAAAGAAGCTAACAGTGATGAATTTAAAAATTACATTAAATGTGTTAAAGAAAACACAAAAGCGGCTAGAGATACCTTTAAAGAATTAGGTGATATTGTGAGTGATACAGATAATCATTTATTTTTAATTAATGTTTTAGATTCATTTGGTATCAATGGATTAGAAGCACAAAAGAAGTTAGAAGAAATTCATATCACCACAAATAAGAATATGATTCCAAATGACACTTTAAAACCAAATAAGACATCTGGTTTGCGTATTGGTTTTGCCGCAGTGACCACAAGAGGATGCAACAAAAAAGAAGCTCAAGAAATCGCTAAATTAATCCATGATTATTTATCTAATAACATCAGTAAAGAAGACGCAGTTAAGACAGTTAATTTATTAACTGACTCTTGGAAAAAGATTGAAAATATTTAACAAAAACCTAAAACTTGTAAAAGTTGCTCTTAAAAACACCTTAAAACTTGTAAATCATCTCTAAATAAATACTATTTTTTTGTGTTGTTTCGCCTTGAAAAGAATAAAATAATTACGAGAGGTACATTATGGATAACGGATTTAAAAACATTATTATTAAAGATAATTTCTATCAATCATCTTCTTTCTTTCCAATGCCTTTAACTTTAATTGGCACATTAAATGAAGATGGTTCATTAACTAGCTATGGAGCGTATTCATTAATCTTTCCATACTATATCGCAGGTAAAGGATTCTATGCGATGGTCTTAGAATGTCGTAATACTTCTAATACTGCAAAAGGATTATTAAGACATGGTAAGTGCACAATTAATTTCTTACCTTATAATAAAAAGAATTTCCAACAACATGTTGATTGTGGTTTCCCTGGTGATACACCAGAAGAAAAGATGAAAAACTTTAGATTTACGCCTATTGATGGATTATCAAAAGAAGAACATCCAGAAGAAAACTATCCAAAGATTCTCAAAGAAGCATTACAAGTGTTTGAATGCACATGGGTCAAAGAACTTGATGGAGCAGAAGCTGATCAAGTTTTAGAAGAATATAATGGCCCATACCATAACTTTAATGGTATTACTTCTAAATACGGTGCACATTTCATCTTAAAGATTGACCATATCTTAGTTAAAGAGAAATACTATAACTCAATTGTGAACGGTGCGACTCGTCGTAACTATTGTCCACTTCCAACTAACTGGGGATATCGCGATAGTAAATATTTCTGGTGTAGTGGCTTTAAAAAACCTGATCCAATTGGTATTCCAAATCGTGAAATAGATTTATCTTCTTTAAAGTACGCTGCTAGTAGATTAAATACAGATGTCAAGTTTACTGACGACGCACTTAAAACAATTGTTAAAGTTCCTCGCCCATTCTTAAAACTTGTTTTGCAAGGATGCGTGAACTGGGCAAATGAAAATGGAGTAAAAGTGATTACCGAAAAAGAAATGAAGATTATTTCTGATAAACGTTCTTCAGAAAAGAAAAAGAAAAAATAAATGGGAGCACCGCTCCCTTTTATTATGAATAAGATTTAATTCCTTGTTCGATGATGTCCCAATATTTATCAACATCTATTTCCATTGCTACTTCTGCGTTATGTTCTTGGTGTAAATAATCAAATACATCACAGTTTGTTCTTCCATAACTTGGTCCATGTGAGATATCGATTTCAACATTCATCTTTTGGAATTTGACAACACTTTCATCAATTAATGAAACAATTGTGACTGGGTCATGAAGTGGACCTGCTACAAGGTTAAATGTTTTATGTTGATTTTCATTAAACACTCTCATTAATTTAACAAATAAGTCACTTGCTTTATTATTAATCTTTTCCATGCGAGAAATGACTTCTGGTAATACTAAAACTTGGCGTGTAACATTTAAACCTACCATTTTTACTTTAGCCCCTGAATGAAAGACAATATAGGCTGCTTCTGGATCACACATAATGTTAAATTCTGCCGCAGGAGAGGTATTCCCGTGGTCAATAGAACCACCCATAATTACTATTTCTTTAATCTTTGCAACTATCTTTGGTTCTAATCTAATAGCCAAAGCTATGTTAGTTAATGGACCAGTAGCGACGAGAGTAACATCATCATTATTTAAGACTGTATCAATGATAAAGTTCGCTGCGTGTCTTGAATCATATTTTGGCTCAATCTTTGGAAAAATAAAACCATCTAAACCGGATTCACCATGTATGGCTTCACAAATTACTCTTTCTCTCACTAATGGATTATTTTTACCTATGGCGATAGGAACATTAATATTTAAGTAATTGGCAACATTAAATGCATTTTGCGCGGTTTTTTCTATTGTTTGATTACCCGCAACAACAG